>LYOS01000004.1:43609-221392 GCA_001766815.1 Candidatus Syntrophoarchaeum caldarius | reverse complement strand
CATTCCCACATGGAAAGTATTATATTCATTCCTTGAGAGAGATTACGATGGTGTTTGTGTATGCTCAGCGTGAATGAACATGGGATTGAGGTTTTTGAAGATATGCTCGACTTCGCGGATGAACTCAACTGCGAGGTTGTGGAGCTTGATAATGGCACAACGATCATCGATGCAGGTGTAAATGCAAAGGGTGGATTTGAGGCAGGTATCTACCTCTCAAGGCTCTGCATGGCAAACCTTGCAGACGTCAGGCTCTCAACATTTGAGCTTGGGGGCATATCATTTCCAGCCGTCGAGGTCACAACAGACAATGCCGTGATTGCCTGTATGGCATCTCAGTATGCTGGATGGAGAATAAGCGTGGATAAATACTTTGCAATGGGTTCAGGGCCTGCGAGGGCGTTGTCAAAAAATCCAAAGAATCTGTATGATGAGATCGGTTACGAGGATGTTGCAGATGTCGCTGTGCTCGTGCTTGAGGCATCAGCACTCCCTGATGAGAAGATCACAGCGAAGATCGCAGAGGACTGTGATCTCGAGCCAGAAGATCTCTGCATCGTGATCGCACCCACCGCCTCGATCGCAGGGTCTGTCCAGGTATCAGCCAGGGTCGTTGAGACAGGGATACACAAGATGGAATCGATCGGATTTGATATAAACACGATCCAGTCAGGCTATGGAATCGCACCGATCGCACCCGTTGTGGGTGATGATACAAAGTGCATGGGGTCATCGAACGACTGCATCATCTACTGCGGCAGGACATTCTACACGGTCAACTACCCTGATACAGATGAGCTTGAGGCATATCTGAAGAAGGTACCATCCAGCACATCCAGCGACTATGGCAAACCGTTCTATGTAACATTCAAGGAAGCAGACTTTGACTTCTTCAAGGTCGATGCAGGGATGTTTGCACCTGCTGAGGTTACGATCAACGAGCTCACAACTGGAATGACACTGACGAGTGGAAAGATCGATACAGAGATCCTGCTCGAGTCGTTCAGGTTGAAGAGGGTTTGAATTGTGAAGTCACAGGAAAAAAATATACAGGGTACTTCAGGCAGGATTGAATTTATCTCAATCTCGCGTTCAAGGGGTACAGCAAAAGAGAACGTTAGTGAGGCTTACCTGAAAGAGGATTTTGGGATTGTAGGGGATGCCCATGCAGATAACTGGCACAGACAGGTGAGTCTTCTACCCCTTGAGGCGATCGAGGAATTCAGAACTGGAAAGTCAATTGAGGTTCATCCAGGTGACTTTGCAGAGAATATAGCAGTAAGCGGTATCGATTTCAAACTTCTAACCCTGGGTGTGAAGCTCAGGTTGGGGGATACAGCAATCCTTGAGGTTACACAGATCGGGAAGGAGTGTCACGATAGATGCCACATATTTGATACGGTTGGAGACTGCATCATGCCAAAAATGGGAGTCTTTACAAAGGTTCTTGCTGGGGGAGAAATAAAGGTTGGTGATTGTATAACATTCATCTGATAAAAATGGTCAGAGATTACAACTCTCTCAGAATTGCTAATACAACCTCACTACAATTCTTGACTGCAGCACGGATATCCCAGTTCTCAAACACCCGATCCTCGACGAGGTTGCTCACCCCCCGAACCTCTATGAGATCTACATCATAGATTGCTGCGATATGGGCTGCTGCTGCTCCCTCCATATTTTCACAGATCGCTCCAAACCTTTCATAAAGTCTGGATCCGCGCTTACTCGACCCTGAACAGGTTGATATGGTTAGAAATCTTCCATAGATTATCTCGGGATGGTGGATCTCGTCTGTGATTGACCTAACCCGTTCAAGTACCTCTTCCTTCATCACAAAGTTGTTGAAGTAGTGCTTATCGCCCTTTTCAAGCAAAGGGATTCCTATATCCTCCATGGAAAGCCACCCCTCTTCTATTAAAACTCCTTCATCAGCGTAGATTTCTTCTGTTGCGATCATAACATCCCCGATAGCGCCACCGCTCCCGCTGTATGCACCACCACATCCAGACAAGATCACAGTTTCCGTCTCAGGATATGCCTCAAAAAGCAGTGTGAGGGCGTATGCAGTATTTACTTTTCCAACACCCGAGATTGCAGCCACCACTCTCTTCTTACCAATCTTACCACAGTGAAGATCGAGCACACCCAGCGATCGTCGATCTGTTACACCAAGTTCTGGAAGTAGATGTGTCACTTCGAAGATCGTTGGTGAAAGCAGAATGTAGGTCATACTTCAAATAAAAGATACCAGGATAAAGATATATATTGATACCCGCACTTCAAAGGCATTCTGAACAATTTACATGGTGATGGTCGTGCTGATCAGATTTGTATTTTTTATTGAGGGTTATGAATGGAATAAACCAAAAAGGTAATATATGGGTATAGTTTGATTTAACCATAACTAACGATAAGTAAAAAGCTTATGTAAAAGGAGGAGTTTGCTTGGTTGCAAAAGATGAAAAAGTCCTGAATTTAAAGCTTAAGAAATTTAGGACAGGCTCTTTTAAGCTCGATGGTTTTGAACTCGCTGTAGGGAAGGTTAAAGAGCCTTCTGAGATTGACGAGTTCGCGGAGCCAATGGGGCCAACACCAAAGCCTGGTATTGAAGATCTCAGAGACTGGGACATGAAACTTTTGAAGCGATACCCACCGATGTATTCACCGATATGTGATATGTGCTGTCTCTGTACTCTTGGTAAGTGCGATCTTACAGGAAACAAGAAAGGTGCATGTGGAATCGATATGAAGACACAACAGGGCAGATGGTCACTCATAACCGCTTTTACAGGTATGAACACCCATCTTAGCCACGCTAAAGAGCTTGTTGAGCATATAATCGAGACAAAGGGTCCGGATGTACCAATCGATTTTGGTGAAAATACACCTGTTGAATCCCCGATCATCAGGGTTGTGACAGGAATCGTTCCCAAGACAGTGGGCGATCTCGTTGAGGTACTGGACTATATTGAGGGCGAGGTTCCACATCTTGTCGCATCGATCCATATGGGTCAGGAAGGAAGTTACCTCGATTATGAATCCAAGGCCTATCATGCGGGTATGCTCGACTCGATCTCGATGGCGGTTGCAGATATCGCACAGATCTGTGCCTTTGATATGCCAAGAGCAGATCCAAAGGCACCACTTGCGGAGATCGGTGCTGGCACACTCGATCAGACAAAACCTGTCATCCTTGTCATTGGTCACAACGTCCTGCCATCCATCTCAATGATCGAGTACATGCGGGAGAATGATCTTGAGGATAAGGTTGAGCTTGGGGGTATCTGCTGTACAGCCCATGATATAACTCGCTATACCCAGCGGGCAAAGATCGTTGGACCTCAGTCGATGGAACTCAAGTTTGTCCGATCAGGTATTGCAGATGTTGTGGTTGTCGATGAACAGTGCATCAGAGTGGATATGCACGAGGTTGCGCGTAGTGTGAAGGCGCCTTATATATCTACAACCGTTAAGGCGATGCACGGGCTGCCTGACCGGACCGATGATGATATCGATGATATCGTGAAAGATCTTGTCTCAGGCAAAGAGACTGGTGCCCTCATCCTTGATATGGAGAAGGCAGGGGAGGTCGCTGTTAAGGTTGCGATCGATGTTGCACCGAAGCGGCAGAAGTTCAAGGTCATTCCATCAACAGAAGAGGTTGTTGCCTATGCAAAGACCTGCTGGCACTGTGGCGCATGCACAAAAGCATGTGAAAACGATCTTCCAATCTCTGATGCGATGTACGCAGCAGCAGAAGGCGATCTCTCATTGCTTGGGGAGCTTGAAGACGCATGTGTTGGTTGTGGAAAGTGCGAACAGGAGTGTAAACGAAAGATCCCTGTCCTGAGCCTCATCACAAAAGCATCTGAGAAGAAGTTCAAGGAAGAGAAGTCGATGATTCGGGTGGGGAGAGGACCAATCTCCGATTATGAGGTGAGAAACGTCTGTGATACATGGGCAATCGGTGTAATACCGGGCTGTATCGCGATGGTTGGGTGCAGCAACTACCCTGGAGCAGAGCGTGAGCTCTATGAGATGGCCGAGGAGTTCCTGATGCGAAACTTCATCGTTGCAGCCTCAGGTTGCGCTGCGATGTCAATCGGCTTATACAAGGACGAGGAGGGTAAGAGTCTTTATGAGAAGTTCCCCGGTGCATTTGTTGCAAGAGGACTCTGTAATGTCGGATCATGCGTTTCTAATCCACACATAACCGATACTACCATCCGCGTTGCAAACGTCTTTGCAAGAAGGATCATGAGCGGTAACTTCCAGGAGATCGGTGACTACGTTCTGAACTGTGTCGGTGCATGCGGACTTGTCTGGGGTGCATACTCACAGAAGGCATTCTCGATTGGTATGTCATGTCACAGGCTCGGGATACCTGTTGTGCTTGGTCCACACTCAGCAAAGTACAGACACCAGTATCTCGGCGTTAAAGAAGATCTTGAATCCTTCAATATCCGTGACATCAAGGACGGCAGTGTGCACAACGTCGGTCCAATCCCGGAGCACCTGCTCTATGTCGCAGAGACGAAGGAGGAGGCAATTCTAATGTGCGCCAAGCTCTGCTTCCGGAACAACGATATGGCAGAGGGCAGATCGCTCAAGATTACGAACTACATCGACATACACAAGAAGTACTATGGTCGGATGCCAGATGATCTACCCTACTATATCAGGAACGAGAACGACATCCCATATGCTGCAAAGGATGAGATTGAGGAGATCCTCAAGGCTGCAGGCTGGGAACCGATGCCAGTGGTAAAATCAACTACGCTGCTTGATCCAAAGGATCTCTGGACGTATGAGGCACTGAAGCAGGGTAAGCGATGGTACAGCGTATGAGGAGGTTATGAGATGTCTGTAAGTTGGAAAACAGGAGACGTTCCAGGAGGTTATCTCTCAACCCATATCGATGGTGCTACCGCAGGCAGGATGATCAAGGAAGCGAAGAATCCGCTTCTTATTGTCGGAGGGCTTGCACGCAAGATAGATCTTGGAGGAAAAAGACTCATCGATTATGCGATTGAGATAACCAAAAAAGGTATTCCCACGGTTGCGACGGCTGGCTCATCAAAGGAGTATCCTGAAGATGTTGATATAAAGATGATGGGTGCAGTTGAGATCGTAAACAGATTGCAGAATCCTGAGTACGGGGTGAATGGAAAGCCACACGATCTTGTGATTACTATGGGTATCCAGTATTACCTTGCATCACAGAGTTTGTCAACGCTCAAGAATTTTGCGCCGCACTTAAAGACGATCGCACTCTGTGCACGCAATCATCCAAACGCAACATGGGCATTCCCTTATATGCCAGATTATAAGTGGAAAGAAGAACTGGAAAAATTATTGGAGAAGTTGTGAAATTTAAGGAGGTTTAGAAATATGGCAGGAGTATTTGATAGATCTGCAAGAGAACGTGAATTGGCAGGCGAAGAAGAGGAAGAAGATTTCGGACTTCAGTTCAGTGATTACATCAAGGTTGAATTGAAGACAGAGACTACGGGATGGGACGACATTCCGACAGAGATCGGCCCACAGTTTGAAGGTGAGCGAATCAGGGGTGCAGACACCGCGGTCGAGTTTGGTGGACCAAAGGTTGATTACTCATTCGAGCGGGTTTATGTCCTTCCCCCAGGATCAGATATCGAGCACGAGAAGGTGACCGTGATCGGTCCTGAACTTGACGAACTTGGAGGGGGAAGTCACAGAATTGGATTCATCGTTGAGGTCTGTTCTAATGACAAAGAAATCCCACCAGAGATGGAGGGTACATTCTCCGCCAGGCTGCACTACTGGGGGAACTACATCGCAGGCTTCATGCATCTCAATACGAGAGAGACAATCTGGATACGAGTGAGCAAGGAACTTCTTGAGAAAGGGTTCAAACTGGAGCACTGGGGTAAGATTATCGCAAGGCTTTTCGTAATGGAGATTCCTGTACTTGATAAAGCACAGATCACGATTATAACCGATCCTGATCTGGTGAAGGAGAAGACTGAGGAAGCGATCAAGTACTGGAAAGAACTGGACGAGAAGATGGCGGCGATGACCGAGGAAGAGACACGGCCCTGGTACACATGCACACTCTGCCAGTCGTTCGCATCCTCACATGTCTGTGTTATAACACCCCAGCGACCAGCCAACTGTGGTGCAATCTCATGGGCAGATGCGAAGGCCGGACATACAATGGATCCTGCTGGAGACTGGCAACCATTTGATCCTGGAGAGTGTCTTGATCCGATTAGGGGCGAGTGGTCTGGAATGAACGAAACCGTCACAAAGCTCTCAGGTGGAATCAACACGAGATACTATCTCCACTCCATCTTTGGGTACACGCACACATCCTGTGGATGCTTTGAGATGATCGCCTTTTATATCCCTGAAGTCGATGGAATCGGACTTGTTGCGAGAGCATACACCGAGCCAACCGTAAACAAGCTACCATTCTCCACTATGGCAGCAAGAACAGGTGGTGGACAGCAGACAGAAGGATTGCTTGGTTTATCTGTAAGATATCTCCCATCACCAAAGTTCTGGCAGGCAGATGGTGGATGGAGGCGGGTTGTATGGATGAACTCGGGCCTCATGGAGCGACATGGTGATGCGATACCTGAAGAGATGAAAGGTAAGATCGCAACCGAGAAAGACGTCAAGGATATAGCAGAACTTAAGGAGTTCTTGAAGAAATGCGATCATCCGGTTGTGACCGGTGTTATAAGGCCTGTTGATGGTAAAAAGATCACAGAAGGTTGGAAGAGAACATTCAACGCAGAGGGACTCCTTGAATATATAGAGGAACATGGCGGTGAGCTCGATCCAGAAGAAGCGGCAGAAGAGTTTGGTGTCGATGAAGAAGACATCATGGACCTTGTTGAGGAAATGGTGGAAGACGGACTCCTGGAGGAATGATTGAATGGTAAAGATTAAGTTAAAGAAGAAGGGAGAAGAAGCAGGTGCTGCACCAGCAGCACCTGCTGGTGCAGCATCGACTACGGCAGTGCCATCGGGTGTACCACCAAAGATCACAATAAAAGGTGCAAAGGTACACATTGATGAGATCATCCTGAAGAAGTGAGGGGATCCTATGGTTAAAGTAAAGCTCAAGAAAAAAGAAGGGGAAGCGGAAGCTCCTGCCTCCACTCCTTCAGGCGAGGGAAAAGAACTGTCCGATATGGTTGCAGGTTTGAACAGGGTGATGAAAAAGATAGAAGGTATAAAGGGAATCGATCTCGAGTTCGATGAGATCATACTCGAGGGCGTTATCCCCCCTTACGAACTGCTCGCAAAGCTTCTATCAGGAGGGGCACCAGCAGCAGCACCAGTTGCTGAAGCGGTAGCAGCAGAAGAACCTAAAAAAAAAATAACCCTTGAACCGTTCAAACTCACGCCACCTATCGAAGAACATCCTGGAAAGTTTGCTGTAGTTACACTCGGAGGTGGAAACAGAGCGTTCACACTCAAGGTCGGTGGGAACAATGCACCTCCTTACTTCAGGTTCGAAGGTAACCTGCCAGAGAGGCCTCCAATTGCACACGTGGTCTTTGATGAAGACCCTGGGCTCTCAAAAGTTCTTAGAGAGCAGTACGGCGACGTTGTTGGTGATCCGGTTGCATGGGCAAAGAAGCTTGTCGATGTTTATGGCGCGAAAGTGATTGTACTGGATCTAAACTCCACAGATCCAAAAGGTTCCAATCGATCTGCAGACGAGGCAGCAGCAACACTCAAAGATGTTTTGGCGGCTGTAGATGTGCCTGTTGGTATAGTACTTCGATCAGGTAACATGGCAAAGGACGTTGAGGTTGTCAGAGCGTGTGCAGAAGCAGCCAAGGGTGAAAACATCTTTATTTGCTCCACAAGCCTTGTGCTCCCGACTTGGGTTGGTGTTGAGCTGGATGACGAGGTACTCGAATACTATGAGATTGCAAAGGAGTACGATCATACAGTTGTAAGTTACCAGCCTATGAACGCACAGGGACTTGCATGGTTGAATAAAACCGCCCTAACTGGTAAAGGGATACCACCGGAGAAAGTTATGACCGACCCGGGTCTTGTATGCGCTGGATTTGGGACAGAGCTCGTTGTGACAACGATGGATACCGTGAACAACAAGGCTTTGATCGGTGATGAGAACTTCCAGCCTCCAATGATCACAGCACCATGTAACGCATGGCTCAACCGTGAGACCTGGAACAAGTTTGAGGAGTGGGGTTCTGAGGTTGAGCGTGGGACTGCATTTGAGTGTGCAACCGCGGCAGCTGCATTAGCGTCAGGCGCACACATACTGGTCATGTTAAGCCAGCGATCGATTGAGGCAACTGAAGCACTGCTGGACAAGATCTACCTGACAAAACCAGAGGATACAAAGGCTGTTCTGCGACATCTACCAAAAAATGACTGTAAGAAGTGTGGTTATGATACGTGTGAGGCAATGGCAGAGGCACTTCTCAAGGGTGAGACCACGGTTGAGAAATGCGAACAGATGACACCTGCAGGAATCAGGACATTGAACAGACTCTTGAATCCAGAAGGAGTCAAGACAGATCCAGCAGAGATTGCAAACTGGATTGTGGAGGTGTGAGAGATGGCAGAGAAAGTAAAATCACCAGCAGAAGTTATGAAGCTCCTGCCACAGGAGGATTGTGGCGAGTGCGGTTCTGACTCATGCTTCGAGTTTGCCCTCAAACTTGTTGAACGGACGACCGAACTTGAGAGATGTCCCAAGCTCAAGAAGGCTGCAACCAAGAAGATAAAGAAGATGCTCGCACCACCAATGGCAGAGATCACCTTTGGTTCTGGCGATAAGATGCTAAAAACAGGTGGCGAAGAGGTGATGTGCAGAGAAGAACTTGCGTTCTTCGGTAAGACAATCCTTGCATATGATGTCTGGGATACGATGAGTGAGGAACGACTCGTTGAGCGCGTGCAGAATATCACAGGTATGAGCTTCGTTCGATTCAAAGAGACGTTCACGGTTGATGCAATTGCGATCAGGTCTGTATCAGGCGATCCAATGAAGTTCAAAGATGTGGTCAAGAAGGTCTCAGATATCACAGATCTGCCCTTAATTCTCTGTTCACTCGATCCAAAGGTCTTAAAGGCTGGTGCAAAAGTCCTCAAGGGCAAGAAACCTTTGCTCTATGCTGCGACAAAGGATAACTGGGAAAAGGTGCTTGATATCGCAAAGGAGTTTGAGACCGCTGTGGCGATCTTCTCACCCGATGATCTCGATATGCTTGGATCGATAGCTGCAACATTCCAGCGAGAGGGTATTGGCGATCTGATACTTGATCCAGGTACCTTCTGTGAACCAGAGTCTATAACACAGACGCTGAGTAACTTCTCACTCTTAAGGCGTGCATGTGTAAAGGCAAACATTCCCGAGCTTTCGTATCCAGTGATGGCCGTTCCAGCAGTTGCATCGATGTCGTTCAAATCCAAGAAGGCGGCTGCCCACTATGAGAACTACCTGGCGAACATCTTCGTCACAAAAGGTATAAACCTCATGATACTCCACTTCCCCGAGATCTGGGAGTTCATGCCGATTGTATATCTCAGAGAGGGCATATTCAAGCATCCGAAGCTTGAGTCAGCGATCGATCCGGATCTGTATGCATTCAATGAACCTGATGCCGATTCTCCACTAATGGTAACAGCGAACTACACGCTGACCTATGGTATCGTCTCAGGTGACCTTGACAGATACAGAGTCAAGTGCTGGTTGCTTGTGATCGATACGAACGCACTCTCGGTCGATACCGCAGTTGGATCTGGTGACTTCTGTGCGGAAAACATCGTTGAGCACATGGAGGAGTTCGATGTTGAGAGTAAAGTCAATCATCGGGTGCTCATCATCCCACGGGTTGCAGCAGAGATACTGCCAGAATTGAGAGAAGAACTACCTGACTGGAAGGTGGTATTGGGTCCAAAGGATTCATCGGAGATTGCCACATTCCTGACAGATGAGTGGAAGAACCTCGTTGCTGAGTGAGGTTTCTTTTTTCTTTCTTTTTTATTCGTTCACTTTTTTTAAAAAAAATTGAGATTTATGCGGGGGACGAGATTCGAACTCGCGAACTCCTACGAGACAGGGCCCTCAACCCTGCGCCTTTGACCTGGCTTGGCAACCCCCGCAAGATCATTGCTAATCATTCGATGACCCGATATATAAAGTTGTATGTATTTTCTCATCTCTACAGCCGCACCCATGAGATCTCCACGTACTGAACCGCTTCTGATTCATCAACCACGGCAAAGACCATCTCTTTTTTAACACCATGTGCAAGCCTTACAGCCCGTGAAATCTCAGGGAGTCTCGCTGTATGGTCATCTGTCAGTAGATGAACAAGGTATCTCGAATGAAAGACACTCTCAGATGGCATCTCTTCATATACCCTGAAATGGCTTCCAAACTTAAATCCTGTTTTTACAACCATTCCTTTATCGCGAAGATCCCTGTATATTATGTATTTTCGGTAGAAGTTTGATTCAATCGCAGAAGCGACCTCGATAAATCTTTCCAGACTCAGGACGTTTCCATCGCCATCCAGGACCTCAATTGATCCGTGCTCAATCAGATACGCAGATTCAACGAATGATAACTGAAGTCTCCTGCCTTCATCGGTCAGGCGCCCAAACCACCATGACTTATTGAGTTTATTCAGGATGAAAGGGTCCCAGATTATAACTCGTTCTTCAAGTAGATCCCCCTTTGCAGAAATATCCGTGCCAAGTGGGGGAAGTGATCCACGCATCTCCTTCTGTTTCACCTCGTAATAGGTGATATCTCCCTCCTCATCAACAACCGCATATAACAATCTTTTTTTAAGATTTCTGGCAATAAGAATATCTTTTCCTGGAATTGTTATATCTATCGGCTCTCGCTCAGACAAAACACGGATGATATATTTTGATTCGCCTTCACCAGGCTTGATGCCCCGTGGATATACTCTGAAATCAAGTATACCTGCCTTCAACTGATAACCGCGATCGCGGATGTTTTTATAAACGAGAAACCGCAACTCAAAGTTTGGGATGAGAGATGACGCTCGTTTTAGAAATTCCCGCAGATTAAGCTCTTCTCCACCATCATACAGTGCAATTCTTCCTCTTTCAAGGAGATACCCTGCCTCTTCAAGCAATAACTTGTTCTCACCAGCTATAACTGTGTTTTCGAAAAGTTCTGCTCGAATCGTTTTATTTTTTGAGAAGTTCAAGATTGCTTCTCCAGCCAACACTCAGGTCAATTTCGTTGTTGAATCCTACTTTTGCAAATGCATCAGTGATCTTGATCGTCTGGCCAAGATCCAGCTCCTTTGTAAAGTCGACATGCTCATTCCAGAGCGATACATTTATCTTACCGGTCGCATCAACGATCCTGATCTTGACAACTCTACCCTGGGAGCCATCCTTCCTCATAAACTCATGGACGGGCTCAATCCCGATGAGGTCGCCGATCACATTGTAGAAACCATCTGGACGGATATCGCGAATCGGTGTAATCTTCTCCTCATACGGCACATCTTCATCGATCGGTTCAATCTGTCCGTGTGAACCAACATACAACTCAACCACGTTATACCGCTTTTTTGCATAAGCATTGGAGATACGAACCGAGTTACCAACGGCCAGACTCTCTATATCGAGGGCACGGTCATCCCAGAGTGTTACACGGATCTTTCCTGTAATATCACCGATCATGATCGTTCCAACCTTGCCCACGGTCCCGTTCTTTCTCGAAAATGTTCTCACATCTCCAATCTCAAGTACCCTGCCCACAACTGATATCGCATCCATACCGTCCTTGATCTCTTTTATGGTTATATTTCTTGGTTCAAAACCCGGCTCGTGCCTTACAATTTCAACCTGCTCGGCTGTTATCTCAGGTCCTCTGTATCCCTCTTTTACATGTCCATTAAGATTAATAATAGTCCCAAGCCTTAGACCACCGTCCTGTATCAGGTCTGTCAATTTATCCCAGAGAACGGTTCTTATAGTGCCAGTATCATCCGAGATAAGGATGTTCGCAACCCTTCCTGGTGAACCGTCGTACTTTTCAAACTCTTTTATTGTATCGATCCGAATCACCTGTCCTTCAACCGATACAGCGGTACCATTCTTCTCCTCAGACCATCCATCGATTATCTGCCCGATCGTGGTGGACTTTGTGACGCCAAATTCCTGTGCAATAAGAAGTGATGCAGAACGGGTATCACAGAATCCGCCCATCTCCTCGATCTTCTCTTCTACTCTGCTCTTAAACTCCTTGAGGCTCAATTTATCTTCCAATCCTTTATATATTTCAATAATCTCGTCGGTAAGTAATTCGTCCATCTTTAATACCACCTCAGAAATTCTCGATGATACGTCCGATCTTACTCAGGTGATAATATATTTCATCGCCACGCTTGAGTTCATCCACACAGAAGTCAAGCATCACGATCTGGTGCTTCAACTCATCTTGATCAATACCTGTGATCTCATGAAGCTCATCAAATGTCCTGTCTCCGTCCATAAGTGCTTTCAGGATTTCTCTGCGCGTTGGGTTATTGATAATATCAGCATAGCGCCTGTGAAATTCTCTGATAGCCACGTTTGGATCCTCGATCCCGAAACGTTCCATAAAGGCATCATAGCCCTCGAGTACTTCTTTAGAATAAATTCTGTCAAGGCCATCTGCTCGTTCAGGAATTGGATCTGAGTATAATTTCTTTATAAGCCCACGTGCTGCGGCTGTTGGATCATCCTTTGGTCGTATAGCTTTTTTTCCACCAGATGTCACTTTTAGCTTGACTTTCTTTTTATCGGCAGCCATTTTTGATCTCCAATCGATATCTCTTCTCAACTTTATAAACTTTTGCGAAATTAATGAATGAGGAAGAGATGTATTGAAGGTTACATCAGATTTTATTTTTCCTGAATCCTCTTCCTGCTCCTCTCCTTCACAAACCCGACCAGCAGAACTGAAATCACCGTCAGTATAACTGCATAGATAAACGTCGCCTCAGGACATATAACATCCCAGAGAAACCCTGCTATAAGCCCACCTGGAAGTGCAGCCATACCGATTGAGGTATGAAATGCACCGAGAGCAGTCGCCTTCAGATCTTCTGGTGCGAGATCGACGACAAAGACACGCTGTACGCCATCAATCATCGCATAACAAATACCATAGATCGCAAATAGTAGAAGTATTCCTGAAAAACCTGATACAAAGATCAATCCAGTTGACACCAACCCAAATAAGATATATCCTCCCACCAGGATCGGTTTTCTCCCTTGCTTATCTGAGAGCATACCTGATGGAATCGATGCAAGTGTGTAGATGATGTAGAAGAGGACGTAGAGAAGGATTGCGGTCTCATCGCCAAGCCCAATATTCTTTGCCCGAAGCAGAAAAAAAGCATATCCAAAATGTCCGAGTGCAAAGATCGAGGATGCAATGATTAAAAGCCTCAGATTCCAGTCAAGCTTCCCGAAACTGACCTTGATCGAGGTTTTTGCTTTATCAGACTCAGGTTCTGAGGGTATACGAGCACGCTCTTTTATAAGCAAGATAATCGATACCGAGATAATTCCTGGTATGAATGCAAGGAGGAATATATCCTGATACCGCCAGCCGTAGAAGAGAAGGAGGAAAGCAATGACCGCACCCAGAACCGAGCCTGCACCATCCATTGATCTGTGAAATCCATAAGCAACTCCCCTTGTACTTTCTCTCGATGATTCAGCAACAAGTGCATCTCTTGGTGCAGTTCTAAGCCCTTTTCCAATCCTCTCAATTACCCTTATCAGAAGAACAGATTGCCATATACCTGCAAATGCAAATAAAGGCTTTGTTATCGTTGAAAGTGAGTATCCAACAAGTATGAATGGTTTTCTAACTTTTACCTTATCTGACCAGTATCCAGATACAACCTTGAGAAGCGATGCGGTTGTTTCTGCCGCACCCTCTACAAAACCGACGGCAAAGGCACCCGCACCAAGAACGGTTGTTAAAAATAATGGAATCAGCGGAAAGACCATCTGGCTTGAGAGGTCTGTAAAAAGGCTTACAAGACCGAGAATGAGTATATTTCTTGTGATGCCCCTCATTTATATTTTGGCAGACAGGTCGATGGTCTCAATGCCTGTACCACGATCCTTAAGTGACTTCAATGCTTCGATCACCATTTCCTTGTAATATTCAAGATCAATGAATTCATAATAATCCTTTGCGTGCTCGATATTTCTCAATGTCTCAGCATCAAGACCCACAGGGTTCTTCATCCGCCTTATACGATCGATGGTTGCTCTGGCAGCATCGATCACCCATAGATCTCGTGTTACAGCATCCACAACCTCAATATACTCAGGTCTCAGCGATGTGTAGGTGTTGATGACGCCGTTGACCTCTCGCTCTCGCACATTGGGTTTTCCGATTACAGCAACCCATTTTGGTACCTCGATCGATGCGAGCCGTTCCATAACCTCCTCCTGGTACTGTCCTGCATAGATCGTGAACCCACCGGTGGGATCGACAACCCTGCCTCGCCAGTACTCAAGATCAGTTCCTATGTCCTCTCGTTCAGTCAGCGTCCCGACAACAAAGATCCTGTTGCACTTTGCAGCGGTGGGTGTCAGGAGAAATCTTGGCGCTCTTTCACCGTCTTCTTCTCTGAATACACATGTGCTGTTGTTGAACTCTCTTGCAAACACCCGCTCTGCTACTTCTCGAATAAGATCAGGCATAAAATTTCAACCTCACATCATCTTTACAGTGGTGGTATATATGATCTACGCTTATATCTAATCGATATCACCATCCAGTAAGAATCACAACCACAATAAGAATCACCATTACAAAAACGAGATCCATCACCTCAAGGCAACGATCAATATCTCTCGGAGTGGGCGCCCTCCCCTCTTCATTTATCCTGTACTCCCCGCTTTTCTCAAGCCAGACCCCAAGACCACCTGCAATTGCTGCCATCGGGTAACATGAGTTCGGACTGGGACACTTTTTACGATTCTCAATCATCGTATCAAAACCGCGCATGCAGGCAAGCGCGATCAGAACCCCGCCAGCTCTTGCTGGAATGAAGTTCAGGAGATCATCGAGCTTTGCTGATACAAAACCAACGTCTCTGTAGCGCTCGTTCCTGTATCCAAGCATCGAGTCTGCGGTATTAATAACCCTGTATATAACAGCCCCAACAACTCCAAATACCGAAAAAAAGAGAAGTGGTGCGATGATGCCATCAACAAGGTTCTCTGATGCGGTTTCTAAGGTGGCACTTACGAGATGCGGTTCATCAAGCTCATCAGTCTTACGACTCACAAGCATCGAGATCTGTGACCTCGCCAGATCGAGATCCTTCTCACTCAGAGCCTCATAAACCTTTCTCACTGCGTCCTTGAAGTATCTAAATGAGAACGTGCTTTTCAGAATAAATCCTCCCACAATAACTTCGAGAAGAAACCATCTGCCTGTAATATCCATCACAATGAAGGTAACGAGCCCAAATAAGAGGATGCATGTAGCAAGAAGCCCTGCACCTTTTAAAAGATCCAAACATCCCCCCACGCGCACAATCCGCCCATCCAGATGATCGATCACGGTTCCGATCCATACAACAGGATGAATCTCTTCGGGCGGTTCACCGATGAGGATATCGATGAGAATCGCAAGAACAAGAATGGCGATCCAGGTATCAAACACGATCATTCCCCTTTATAGAAGAGCACGACTCCGTATCCATCAGATGCCCTGTCCATCTCCCTGAAGAGTATGAACCTGAGTGTTACATCACTCCGTTTCCACCAGTACCACTGCAGAATCCTTGCATCCATCCTGCTGTATCCTTCTCGCTCAAGGTTTGCCTCGACAACATCTGCATCAAGATCATGAACAAAGATCAGGGGTGCATCAAGTGTTGAATTTATATTGACCCTCCATCTAATCTTCTTAAAATCTCTCAATTTCCAGAGAAGCTGTGTCTCAAGCTTGTTATCGGTCACAATTATCGAGGTGTTGTAGCCATCAATACCTGCTGCAACCCTCTCTGTAACTGCCATCATCTCGGCAAACCGCATATCAGGCTGTGCTGCCTGAATCATCGGCTCGGCAGGATCGACAAATCGAATATAATTAAGAGCGAGGCTGTTTGCGGCCATAAATACCAGTGTTATCCCAAGAATAGCGGTCAATATCTTCTTTGTTCCATTCCAGTCCATTTGCATGAGTTTATCGAGATAGCTTGCTGCGATGATTGCAAGTGGGAGTATGAGGTGGATTGTAAGCCACGGCGCTTTCTCGTGGATACTCGCATGAATTATCATCGATACTGCAAAGTAGTAGCTGAGAAATAACATCATGACGTTTCCTTTTTCTCTGAACCAGTAGTATATGATCCCTAAAATTCCAAATAGAAGTATTGGAAGCTCATATAGTATCATCAGCGGGATGTAGAAGTAGAAGGGACCACTCGGACCACCTGTGTAGTTACTCCAGTGATCAAGCGCATCAGGAATCGCATGGAAAGGATCTGATGGGTGCTGTAAAAAGAAGCTGTAGAGGAGAAAATAGACGAAGAGTCCTGCTATACCCGCTGATATTATCGCAGGCAGGTTTGTTTTTATAATTTCACGAATTTTAAGATGGCCGCGCTCACGTATCAGATAGAGGATTGCGAATGATACAAAGATAAAGAGCACGATATACGCATTCTCCTTTGTAGATGCAGCAAGGGCCGCGATGATGCCTGCTGATACCGCCCAGTAGAGTTTTTTTGTATCAACATATCTCAGTATCGCGATCAAGATTAAAATTGCAAAGAGTGCGATATATATATCGTTTCTGAAAAAACGGGAGTAGTAGAGGATTGAAGGAGATATTGCAAAAAACAATGCAAGAAAGAGCGACCCATTCTTTCCGATATAGCGTCTGAGTGGGTAGGCAGATGCAACAAGTAAAACCCCTATGATCGCGGGTATCACCCTCCCTGTGAACTCAGTCGTTCCAAAGAGATAGAATACAACGGTGGTGAGGTAGTACTGTAGCGGACCGTGTGCCCATGGCTGGTAGTGGTAATCCCCTGTATTTAAGATCTTCAGCGTAAACCAGCCATGAACCGCCTCATCATGGTGAAAAGGTCTCAGACCAAGGTTGTAGAACCTGAGTATCACCGATAGGATTAATATAGCAATAAAAAGATATAAATAGCATCTATTTTTAGAAATCAAATTTTTTACTCCCCCTTTCTCTAAGATCAGGCATGTAAAGCGTTCTTATCGGGAATGGTATCTCGATCCCCTCTTCCTTGAATCGATCATCGATTCGCTGGTTGACATAGTCGATCACGTCAAACTTCTTCTTTATATCATCGATCCAGAGAATCAAAAGGAGGTTGAGTGAAAAGTCACCAAATTCCCTGAATACAACGATCGGCTCAGGGTCGTTAAGGACATCAGGCGCCTCTCTGGCAATCTCAATGAGAACTTCCCGCACTTTCCTGACATCCGTACCATAGGCAACCCCGATCGGAAATTGAACTTTCAATCGAAGATCCGGGGCCGAGATATTGACGATCTTGCTCTTTGCAAGCATCTCATTCGGGACGAAGATCATCGTGTGCTCAACGACATTATAGAGTTTTGTACTTCGAAGTCCTATATCACGCACCTCACATAGCTCACCAGAGTCAAGGATTATTCGCTCTCCGATCTTGACTGGATGATCTAACATGAGAAATACGCCAGAGAACATATTGGAGAGCGTTTCCTGTGCTGCCAGCGCAACCGCAATCCCTGCAATCCCCAGTCCTGCAAGCATCGGTGTTATCTTGATCTCAAGAATATCAAGGATGATGAGGACTCCAATTACAATGATTACAATTTTACCCAGTTTCTCGGCGACGGGTATGATCACATCGTCGATCCTTGTTTCGGTCTTCCTGGTAAGTTCGTGCCCGTAGTCCTTGATCAATCGCCTGAAAAGCTCGATCGAGACCCATGTCCCGATTATAACGCTGATTATTTTGATGAGCACGAAAAACTGAGTGAGCCATGGGAACTCGATGTAATATAGCGCGAAATATGCACCGATCAAGAGTACAATGATGTAAACAGACTTCTCTGCGGTCTTAATAATGATGTCATCCAGGTTTGTCGCTGTCTTTGCTGCAAGTCGCTTCAGATATGTGTTGAAGATCAAGAAGGTCAGCTTAGTAGCCGAGAGCGTCAGCAGGATGATAAGGATCGCTATGGCATAGTGGATATATTCGAAGTTCGATAAATCTGTAATTATTGATCCAGGTTCAATCTCGAACGCCACTCTTCCCATCTCCAGAGGCTTTTAAGCGTTGAAGTTATTATAGTTTTTGCGGTGCTGGCAGCAATATATCATGGTTTAATAAAGTTATGGGGAATGTTTCGGGATGGGAGAGATAATTGATATCCCGAAAAATGAAAACATATTTATCGATAGAGGATCAAGCTAACGATCATGGATCTTCCACTCACTTTTGGTGATAGAGTTGTTCAGCCAGATGTAAGGCGATTATCCGATATGCGCGAGCTTCTCTTTGATCGATCCTTTGCAGATCATGCCGATGATATGGATCTCTACTTTATGTACAGGGATCTCTATCTGAGCAAACGAGATCATGAGATCCTGAAAGAAGCAGATCTCAGGTACGATATCACTATAATCCCTCCGCTTCTGCTTGGATGTGAGTACGTCAAGACCGCGGGGCATTATCACCCACCAGCAGGCAAAGAAGGGGTTACATATCCGGAGGTTTATGAGGTGCTTGAGGGTGAGGCGCATTATCTTCTCCAGCGGCTTGAAGGGTCAAGTATCACAGATGTCGTAATTGTGGAAGCAGCAGAAAGGGATAAAGTACTCATACCACCAGGATACGGCCATATAACGATAAATCCATCGAATAAACGGTTGAAAATGGCAAACCTGGTCTCAAGAAGTTTCTCGTCAATCTATGAACCAATTGTTAGAAAACGTGGCGGTGCATACTTTGAAACAATCGATGGTTTTGTTAAAAACAAACTATATGGGGAACTTCCACCGATTCGATTCATAAAACCCAGAGATATGCCAGAATTTGGACTTATCAAGGCAAAAGAGATCTACGGACTGATCAGGAAAGATATAGAGCGTCTTGAGTTTCTCACAAATCCTGCCGCTTTCATAGATAAATTTGAGAAGATTCTGGAGTAATAAGAGATGAAAAAGACGATTGATGAGATAAATGAGCGTATACGCTCAGGTAGTGTTGCTGTTGTTACAGCGGATCAGATGTGCGAGATTGTGGAGGAGCTTGGACCCGAACAGGCAGCAAAGGAAGTTGATGTTGTTACAACAGGCACATTTGGCGCCATGTGCTCATCGGGAGCGTTTCTGAACTTTGGACATGCAGATCCGCCGATGAAACTTGCAGATATCAGACTCAATAATGTGAAGGCGTATGGAGGGATTGCAGCGGTTGATGTCTTCATCGGCGCTACCGAGAGCTCGAGCACAGAGGGTATGGCGTATGGCGGGGGGCATGTCATCGAGGATCTTGTCAGAGGAAAGAGTATCGACGTCTATGCAAGATCCCAGGGATCTGACTGTTACCCAATGCAGGAACTTGAAACCACGATCCGGATCGATGATCTCAATCAGGCAATCATGCTCAACCCAAGAAACGCCTATCAACGATACGCAGTGGCAACAAACAGCACAGAGCGTGTGATTGATACCTATATGGGAACATTATTCCCGAACTTCCAGAATGCAACCTACTCAGGTGCGGGTGAACTGTCACCGATCGCAAATGATCCGAATTTTGAGACGATCGGGATCGGGACACGAATCTTTCTGTGTGGTGGCGAGGGGTATATCATCGGTGAGGGTACACAGCACAACCCGGCAGAGCGGTTTGGAACACTCATGGTAAAAGGAGATATGAAAGGGATGGATCCTGAGTTTTTGCGGGGTGCAAGTTTCAAACGATATGGCACAACGCTCTATGTAGGTCTTGGTGTTCCAATCCCAATCCTGAATGAGAAAATTGCAGAAAATACAGGTGTCAGAGACGAAGATCTGATGACTGATGTCATTGACTATGGCATACCAAGAAGGAAACGCCCGCTACTTGGTACCGTCTCATACAAAGACCTTAAATCAGGCGAAATAGAGATCGAGGGTGGGAGAGTGATCAAGACATATCCTCTCTCAAGTTACTACCTCGCAATGAAAGTTGCAGACACACTCGCTGACTGGATCAAAAAGGGCGAGTTTTTCATAACCGAACCTGTAAAATCCCTGCCGCGTGATACCATCCAGAAACCGATGCGCCAGACAAAACAGCACCCGTTTGTAATGGATGTAATGCAGGATAATGTTGTCACAGTGGGAGAAGACTACAACATACAGCAGATAGCAGAAACGATGGTAAAGGAAGAGGTTACACAGGTACCTGTGGTATCGAAGGATAACACGCTCGTGGGAATGCTGACTGCATGGGATATTGCAAGGGTGGTCGCAGAGAACAGAGAAGCAAATGCAGGTGAGATTATGACCAGAAACGTCCTTACTGCATACCCAGATGAGCCTGTTGCACACGCTGCAAGGATGATCGAAAAATATAATATCTCAGCTCTGCCTGTTGTTGACTCAAAGAACCATGTAATAGGGATTATCACAGGTGATAGGATCAGCCGACTTATAGGAGGCATGAGAAGATGAAAGTGCGCCTTACCTATACGCCATCGATTATTCAAAAACCTACAATCGCTGAGGTAATCCTTGAATCAAAGGCAAAGATCAATATAAATCGTGCAAACATCGGTCCCATCAGTGGTGAGATGATCATAGACATCCCTGAGGATAAATACAATCGTGTTGTCCAGCTATTCAAGGATAAGGGGCTGAAAGTCTCGTTACTTTATCAGCCGATTATGCGTGATGATAGCAGATGCATCCAGTGTGGTGTCTGTACGTCGGTCTGCCCCGTTGAAACATTCCGAATCGAGAAGGACTGGTCGATTTCGCTTGAGACCGACCGATGCATCCAGTGTGGTGTCTGTACGTCGGTCTGCCCTACC
The DNA here is from genome assembly GCA_001766815.1 of Candidatus Syntrophoarchaeum caldarius. Lineage (NCBI taxonomy): Archaea > Methanobacteriati > Halobacteriota > Candidatus Syntropharchaeia > Candidatus Syntropharchaeales > Candidatus Syntropharchaeum > Candidatus Syntropharchaeum caldarium. The sequence goes on along the minus strand of LYOS01000004.1, from coordinate 200,296 downwards.
GCTGCACTCACGCTTTCAGAGGGCGAGATATGATAAGACGGCACTTTCAGTTGAAGGAGACGATTGTAACCCTGATAGCCGAGCACGAATCTGAGATTACGGCTGCAATTACCGCAATCCGCAAACAGAGACGTGAACTTGAGGCATACATCACCAGAGATCCGTTCTTTGCCACAACACTTGAACCCTATGATCTTAAGGGGGATGCACCAGAAATCGTTGAATGGATGGTTGAAACAACAGAAAAAGTTGGATGTGGGCCCATGGCTGCGGTTGCCGGTGCCATCGCAGGGTTTGCACTTTCTGCCATGATAGAAAAAGGGGCAAGCTATGCGATCGTTGATAATGGAGGAGATATTGCACTTACCACAGATCGACCCATCAAGGTTGGTATCTATGCTGGGGGGTCTGCAATCAACAATCTTGCACTTGAGATTGCACCAACCCCGCTGCTGGGAATCTGCACATCCTCTGCAACGGTAGGACCCTCGATAAGCTTTGGTATAGCGGATGCGGCATCTGTTCTATCACCCGACGTGGCGCTTGCCGATGCTGCTGCAACCGCGCTTGGTAACGCACTTACCACAGATGACGCCATTGAGGATGCATTCTCGGTGGTAAAAGATATTAGTGAGATCGACGGTGCATTTATCATTCATCGTGACAGGCTCGCGCTCTGGGGTGAACTTCCAAGTTTTGTCATGGTGGATGTAAATCCCGAATTGATAACATACAGGAGAGAATATGTCAGCGCATGATGATCTAATCGAGGCAGCGGCTTCACTGATTCTTGATTCAAAGAAGACGGTGGCACTCACAGGTGATGCCATAGCAAAAGGGGCGATCACCTCATTCAATGCAGATAACAGGTTATTCAATAAATACGACCCTGAAGAGTATGCACACATCGCAACGTTACAGAAAAATCCAGCCAGATCATGGATGCTCCTTGGCAATACAATCAAGGTTATACAAAAAAGTGAACTGGATCCTGCGTATTTGCTGCTCGCAGAACTTGAAAAAAAAGGGCTTCTTGCAACAATCATCACAAATAACTTTGATAACCGTCATCAGGTCGCTGGAAGCAGGAATGTTATCGAACTACAGGGAAATATTATGAATCTGAGTTGTATGAATTGCAATGAAAAATACAGTGCAACAGAGGTCTCAATCGAGGAACTTCCACCCAGATGCAAGTGTGGTGGTGTGCTTCGACCGGATGCAGTTCTCTTTGGTGAAAAAATCACATTTGAAGCGGTTGTAAAAACCCGCGAGGAAGTTGAAAACTGCGAGTTGATGCTTGTGATAGGAACAGGAGAGCTTATGCAACCTGTTGCGAGTATGCCCCTCATTGCAAATGAAAATGGAGCAAAGATTATCGAGATAAATCCAGAAAAAACCATACTCACATTTATCGCAGATATATTCATCGAAGGTACGCCATCAGAGATACTTGGTGAGATAGTAAAGTGGATTGAGAATAATACGGAGTTGAATGTATGATCGAACATATAAGAATACCTCCAGACAGAATAGGATCGTTGATTGGTGTTGAAGGAAGTGTAAAGGAATTTATAGAGGAGAATTGCGAGGTTGCTCTCGATATCGATAGCGAGAACGGCAACGTAAAGCTTGAATCAAGAGGCGATCCGTTTAAAGCTTTGAGAGCCAGTGATATTATAAAGGCAATTGCTCACGGATTCTCACCGCAAAATGCATCGAAGTTACTTGAGGACGATGATCTGGTATTCACGATCGTGGATCTCTCTCATATAGCAGAATCCCCAAAGGAACTTGTAAGAATCAAGGGCAGGATCATCGGGAAAGATGGTTCGACACGAGAAACCATAGAAGAGCTTACAGATTCAAAGATCTCGGTCTACGACGAGTCGATTGCAATCATCGGATATCCAGAGAAAGTGAAGATCGTCGAGAGCGCGATCGATATGCTGATCAATGGCGCCCCTCATGGGAACGTCTATTCATTCCTTGAACGTAAACGACGGGAAGAGAAGTTGAATACGGAGTTTTAGTCAGATTGCAAGCGTTATGAAAGAAGAGATCTGGATTGAGAAGTACAGACCCCGTAACCTTGATCAAATTATTGGGCAGACAAGTGTTACATCGAGGCTGAAATCCTATGCCAGAGCCAGAAAACTCCCCCATCTTCTATTCTCAGGTCCACCAGGTGTTGGAAAAACTGCCGCTGCTGTTGCACTGACACGAGAACTTTTTGGTGATGTGTGGCATGAGAACTTCATCGAACTCAACGCATCGGATGAGCGAGGCATCGAGACGGTCAGGACAAAAATCAAGACCTTTGCCAGGCTTGCGCCACGAAGCGGAGCTGATTTCAAGATTATATTCCTCGATGAGTCTGATTCACTGACAGATGCAGCACAATCCGCACTCAGAAGAACGATGGAGCAGTATTCTTCAACGTGCAGGTTCATACTGAGCTGCAACTACTCTTCAAAGATTATTGAACCGATCCAGTCGAGGTGTGCGATCTTTCGGTTCAAGCCACTCAGCATGAAGGATATGATAGAGCAGATCAGATGGATCTCAGAGCAGGAGGGTGTCACGATCAGCGATGAGGGAATCGATGCGATCTGTGAGATTGCAAGAGGGGATATGCGGCGCGCGATAAATGCACTTCAGTCAGCAGCCGCGCTTGAGAAGCCGATAGAGCGTGAGATGATCTATGAAATTACAGCCACCGTGTCAACGAAGGATGTGATGAAACTCATTAACCTGGCGATAGATGAAGGTTTTGATCCTGCACGAAAGGAGCTCAATGATATTTTCGATAGAGGAGTTGCATCTGGCGAGATTCTTGATGTTCTTGCAAGACGGATATTTGACTTTCCAATCTCCGATCAGGCAAAGATTGAACTCATGGAACGAATTGGGGAGGCTGACTACAGAATAACAGAAGGAGCAAATGAACGGCTCCAGATGGAAGCTCTGATAGCATACGTTAGTTTAAATAGAGAAAAAACTCGTGAAAAAAATTATAACACATAAGGTTGAGGTAATTTTATGACGGATCAGTTGAATGCAGATCTATGTGAGATTGAGATACTGACCGAGAAAATCGAGGCTGAAAAGCCACTTGTGATTGAGGCTTTTCCAGGTATAGGACTTATCGGGAATATCACGGGCGGACACATTGTAAGGGAACTCGATATGAAATATGCTGGGACAGTCGTATCACGTTTTTTTCCACCTATCGCCACACTTATGGAAGGGATTGTTCGACCACCCATCAAAATATATGAATCAAAAAAAGCCAGACTGGTTGTCATTTACTCAGATATACCGATAAACCCAATTGTTTCATACGATCTTGCAAAGGTCTTTACGGATTTCGCACTGGATATTGGGGCATCAGAGATCCTTTCAGTAGCGGGTATTCTCACTCAGAGCGGTGAGGAACGAGTGTTCGGGGCCGCAACCACTGAAGCAATGCTTGAGAAGCTGAGTGGTGTGACAGAGGTCTTCAGGATGGGAACAATCTCAGGATTATCAGGTAGTATAATGGTAGAATGCCTCGTCAGAGACTTTCCTGCAATATCGCTCATCGGAGAGACACATGCGCCAGGTCCAGATCCGCTTGCAGCATCAAGGGTGATCGGGGTCATAAACAAGATATATGATCTTGATATCAGTGTGGATCTACTTCTGGAGGAGGCCGCAAAGATCGAGAATGAGCTGGAGCAACTCACAAAAGAGATGCAGGTCACGGAACCGTTACCTCCAAGAGAGTTTCCGATGTATGGATGAACTGGGGCGAGGTGAAAGAACGATGACTAAATATCTTACATTGAGTGGGATGCGGCGAAGCGTGATGGAAGAACTCGCACGTGATCGTCTGAAGACGATGCAGATCACAAGCCCACATAACTTTTTTGCGATAATGAAACTTAATACTGGTGACCTGGTCTTTTTGACTGATGAAAGCCCTGAAGATGTGAACCGTAAGACACAGGGGATTGTTGCACAGGTTAGATCCCGCCAGATCTCCATGCAACGATTTTATCATGTGGATGCATCGGGTTCTGAGGAACGGGAAGTCCTCTCAGCAAGGTTACAGCTTGAGAAGAAATTTGTAGCGATTGTGAAGGTTGTTGAGCACGGGGATCTTGGAATGCCGATGATAGTTGAGGCAGAGCGGGTTCTATCATATCACGCGCTGTAGGTCTAATATGCTTGCAAAACGGATCATTCCATGCCTGGATGTGACGCTCGACAGGGTCGGCGGTTGTGTTGTGAAAGGCGTTGAGTTTGTTAACCTCAGGGAGGCAGGTGATCCTGTCGAGCTTGCAAAGCGATACAATAGAGAAGGGGCAGACGAACTCATCTTTCTTGATATTACAGCATCGAGCGACCGCAGAAGGACGATGATCGATGTCATCGAGCGCACAGGGGAGGAAGTCTTTATCCCGATGACCGTCGGGGGTGGGATCAGCACGATCGAAGAGATCAAGAAGATTTTGCGTGCTGGTGCAGACAAGGTCACAGTCAATACCGCGGCTGTGAAGAACCCTGAGCTTATAGATATTTCCTCCAAAATCTTCGGCTCACAGTGTATCGTGACGGCAATCGATTGCAGGCGAAATTTTAACGATCTTGAGGGAAAAGAAGTGGTCGAACTTGAAGACGGTAGTAAGGCGTGGTATGAGGTTGTAATCTATGGCGGGAGAACACCCGTTGGGATTGATGCGATAAAATGGGCAAGGGAGGTAGAACGAAGAGGATCGGGCGAAATCATGCTCACTTCGATGAATACAGATGGAAGAAAGGATGGTTACGATCTTCCGATAACCCGTGCAATCTCAGAGGCGGTTGATATCCCGATCATCGCATCAGGCGGTGCTGGAACTCTGGAGCATATTTACGACGCTTTGACAGCAGGAAAGGCGGATGCTGCACTTGCGGCAAGTATATTCCATTTCAGGGAGATCGAGATCGAGGAGGTCAAGCGGTATTTGAGGGAGCGTGGAGTTTCAGTCAGGAGTTAGGCACCCAAAACCTTTTAAAAAGTTAGGACTACCTATGTCATGTGACAGGTGAAAGACTGCTTACGGAATTTAATCCAGGCGAGGTTGGAAGAGTTAAGAAGATTACAGGTGGTCATGGAATTCAGCACAACATACGCTCGATGGGTATCAGAGAGGGTAAGATCTTGAGAGTTATGACGAGACAACCGCTACGAGGTCCAATTGTTATTGAGGTTGATGGGATGAGAATTGCCATCGGTAGAGGTATGGCAAAGAAAATAATTCTGGGTGATGTATGAAGAAGATTCTCCTCATGGGAAACCCGAACGTCGGAAAAAGTGCGATCTTTGCACGTCTAACCGGCACGAAAGTGATGGTATCAAACTACCCAGGTACAACCGTTGAATTCAAGAAAGGAGTGATGTGTCTTGATGGTGACTGTACCACAGCATTTGAGGTGATAGATGTTCCTGGTGTCTATTCACTCGAACCCATCTCAAAGGCAGAGGAGGTGGCGGTTGATATGCTTGCTGAAGGGGATGTCATCATCAATGTCGTTGATGCCACAAACCTTGAGCGAAATCTCTACCTGACTCTCCAGCTGATGGAGAGGGAAATTCCCATGATCATAGCGCTCAACCTCTGGGATGAGACGAAACACAAAGGAGTGGAGATCGACCATGAAAAATTAGCCGAGCTTCTGGGCATCAAGGTCGTTCCAACCGTAGGTGTGAGTGGGGAAGGGATAAAAGAGCTTGTATCATCACTGCCCGATACAGCAGTAAAAATAAAACCCCTCACAGACGAAGAACGGTGGGTTAAGATCGGAAAAATCATAAGGGAAACGCAAAAGGTCACGCATCACCACCATACATTTCTCGAGCGGCTCGGGGATCTTAGCGTCAATCCTTTAACAGGAATTCCATTTGCTGCCATCGTTCTTGCTTTCACATTCGGAATGATCAGACTTATCGGAGAAGGTCTCATCACCTATGCATTTGATCCGCTATTTGAGCTGTATACACCTTTTGTATATCTGATAAGCCAGTATCTCGGGCAGGGAGGATTTTTACACGATATACTCATCGGAACACTGATAGATGGCAGGATCAACTATGTTGAGTCGATGGGGCTTATCACGACCGGACTATATGTCCCAATTGCGATGGTTTTACCCTATATCATCCCGTTTTATTTCTTTCTCAGTCTTTTGGAAGATAGTGGATACCTGCCACGACTTGCAGTTCTCATCGATAACGTGATGCATAAGATGGGGCTTCACGGCCTTGCCATCGTTCCATTATTCCTTGGACTCGGTTGTAACGTACCTGGTGCACTCGCGACCCGTGTGCTTGAGACAAAACGGCAACGTTTCATCGCAACAACGCTCATGGCGATCTGTGTTCCATGTGCAGCCCAGAGTGCGATGATATTTGGTCTTGTGGGAAGGTACGGAATTACAGGTATCGGGATCGTCTTTCTAACCCTACTTGTAACCATGTTCATCCTTGGATTTCTGCTCAAAACAATCTTCCCTGGTGTGAGTCCAGAGATCTTTTTAGAAATTCCACCATACCGTATTCCCTACTGGAGCGGACTTTTTAAGAAGGTATGGATGCGCATCAGGGCTTTTATCATCGAAGCTGTTCCGATGGTATTATTTGGGGTTCTGATCGTCAATATCCTTTATATTCTTGGTATCATCGTTTTCATTGGTAACCTGATGTCGCCAATTGTTACAGGCATTCTTGGACTTCCAGAGGCTGCTATAGGTGCGCTTATTATCGGGTTTTTGCGAAAGGACGTCGCTGTCGGAATGCTTCTCCCACTCAATTTAACGATGTCAGAGTCGATCATTGCAAGTGTCGTGCTTGCAATGTACTTCCCATGTATTGCAACCTTCATAATCATGTTGAAAGAGCTTGGTCCTCTGGATATGCTTAAATCTACACTGATCATGATTTTCTCAGCACTCTTTGTGGGAGGTCTCCTGAATCTGCTATTGTGAGGTGATTGAAATGCATTCAAGAAGCGCGGAAGATTACCTGGAAGCTATATACGAACTCATTTGTGAAAAAGGTTACGCAAGAGCGAGCGAAATCGCTCAACGTCTCAATGTGCGAACGCCAAGCGTTACAGAGATGGTTCAGAAGCTTGATGAGGATGGACTTTTAATATATGAAAAATACAAGGGGATTACACTTACAAGCGATGGACAGAAGATCGCAAAGTCTGTTTCAAAAAGACACAACCTGTTATTTGATCTTCTGACCACTCTGGGTGTTGATGAGGAGATTGCAAACAGGGATGCATGTGGAATAGAGCATTGCCTCAATCCTGAGAGTGTTGAAGCAATAACACGTCTTTTAACGCAGTTAAAGAGCCCCGCGGGTAAAAAACTTCTTGAAGAGCTTGATCAAGTATGAGGGGAGGGTTGGAATTAAGGGATCGTATATCATCCTCCTCGAGAACAGTCACGATAAAGAGCTTGAGGTGGGTAAACTCGGCGAGATCTATTTTAGAAGAGGTTTCTATGCGTATGTGGGCTCTGCAATGAGTGGGATTGAAGCACGAATAGCCCGTCATCTCAGGGTTGAAAAGAAGACCTTCTGGCATATCGACTACATCTTACCCGAGATGAAAGTTTTGGGCCTGATCTTTGCCGAACTGGATGCAAAATATGAGTGTGTACTTGCTGAAGAACTCTCATCATCCTTTGATATTATCGACTCCTTTGGATCGAGCGACTGTAAGTGCAGAAGTCATCTATTCTTCTGCCCTGATTATGAAAGATTACATAAAGGAGCGTTCAGGGCGTTTTTACTCATCCCATGAGAAGCGAACCATGACTTGTCTGATACCCGCTCTTTTTTGCAACGCGATTCAACCCCATAAAGAGCGTTTCTACCATTTTTTCACTGCTATAAACAGGTGATACTTCGATTCCAATCCTTTCAAGTTCCTTGACAATCTCTCTTGCTGAATACGCCCCACTGCGCCATGAGGCCATATTTTCATCCACGAAGATCGGAACGTAGAGGGTGCTGACCCCATCGGCTGTAATCTGTCTGAAGTATTTGAGTGTGCGCTCCTGAACAAGCGTGTCAGCTCTGACCTGCTGATCTCTGTTTGTACCTCCAGGTATATCGGTCTCGGACAAGTATGGAACACCAGGTGTCTTTAATCCACTCTCAATCACGCCGTCTGTTATTACAACAAGGAGTTTTGTCCCTTCACGTTTGGTCCACCGCCGCCTAATCAATCTCTCAAGTGCCAAATCCATCCTGCTTCCACCCATGCCGTTGGGCACAACAATCTCCCTGTACACCCGCTCTCGCCGCTCGAATGGTCCCATTGCCGTATGCGAGAAGAAAAGCACTCCAACATCGAGTCTTCGATCAAATCCCTGTAGAAAAGCGAGTGTTGCGATCTTTGCCGCAGTCTGTGGACTCGATTCCTCATTCATTTCTCGATTAAATCGTCTGGCCCTCCACCAGCCAGTCATCGAGTTTGATGTGTCGAGGATCACCATCGCTGAGAACTTTTTTGTGACCGAGATCTTTGAGCGACAGATCACATTATCTATGCTCCTGCCATGTGATGCAAACTCCAGAATCGTCTTCCCATAGGCGATAGTTCCTCCACCATTAAAAGGTGTATAAGCCATCCTGACCTCTTTTGGGACGATATAGGATGACGCTGAGATCATGCGGCTTCCGATTCTCCTGCACTCATTCTGAAGTTGCTGCATGATCATCGGGTCATTGGGATTTTTCATGCACTGCACACATAGACTTTCTGGAGTGTTGATTTCTGGCATAAACCACACCCGCTCAAAGTCCCGCCGTAAGACGGAGGGCAAGCTCATTCACAAGCTGAATCGAGACCTGATCGGTTTCATCTGCGATGACAACCCCCTGATGAAAAGCTGCGTCTGAGAAGGCGGTTCTGTCATCTATTCCTTCTCGAGCCAGTAACTCACAGTATCTTGCCATCTTGATGATGCCATCGGTCGAGAGTCCCTGTGGAAGCGCTCCTTCTTCCTTCCACATACGTCTTGTCTCCTCGGCAAAATCGAGAATGCGCGATGCAACCTTTTCACCAACCCCTGGGGCATACTCACGTATCAGTGCCTCCTCCACGTACCGCTTCGGGTATGAGACATAGATCGGTATAAATCTCCGCTTCAGCGCGCTACTCAGCTTGAATGATCCAACGTCACCAAAGTTTGCTGTCGCTATAAACACCCAATCATCTGGTTTTCTGAGAACCATCTCGCGATGTTCAAGTGTGAGTATTCCATGCGAAAGCAGTAAAAAAATCGAGGAGAAAGCCGAACTTGGTGCGCGTGTCAGCTCATCAATGAGAAGATTTTTTCCATGCATTATCGCTCTTGCAACAATGCCATCCTTGTACATAAACTCATCCGCAACCTCTTTGCTTGCAGACATTGATAAAGGGTGAAAACCACCTATGAGCTGGTACTCAGTCATACTTTCATTTGCCTCGATGGTAAAATACTCACGATCAAGACTATCGAGGATGTGGCGTGCAATCGAGGTTTTACCACAACCAGGAGGTCCAAATAAAAGAATAGGGTAGCCAAGATTGATGTAACGCATGGATTTAAGGTAGACGTCCTCCTGTCCCTTTATCTTGCTTGTTTCGATTATTTTTAGGTACCTGTTTTCTTCGATTAACATAGAGGTTACCTCGACGAGATCTCCTCTTCAAGCGATCTCAAGAGATTTTTTACCTCCACACTCATTTTAGTATCCCCATATCTTGCATGGAGTATGTGATACTCATTTGTTAATCGTTGCAGCACCTGAAATGCTTTTATCTTATCTTCACCTTTCAGTTCAATTCTGGTTCGTTTCATCTCGCCAAGTAGCTGGTTGTAAGGATCCGCCTCCTCAGTTTTAGTACGCTCAAGTTCCTTCTTCTCTCGTTCCTCTCTGGTATAAACGATCTCTTTCTTCTTATTGACAACCGCGATCTTCTTCTCATATCCGAGCGAGTACATGATAAGCCCGAGTAGCATGTAGGATCCTGTCAGAATGACGACGTGGGAAAGTGCATAATTGAGTAGAACCGTTCCAAGCCCGAAGAGATTGTTTCTTATTGCTTCCACCATCGATTGAAGGCTGGGTACAGCCCCATAAGCAGCGATGAATGTCACACCTGCAATGACGCCGTACAGGGGTGACGTGATGATTGCTCCGCCGATAGACCTTGTCAGACGTTCTATAACCTTCACGTTCGGTTTGAAGAGCTCTGAGAAGAGGTAGCACCACAGTAATGGAATCAGTACCCAGAGGGCTGCCATCAACAGGAGTACTCCCTGGACATTCAGGCGATAGAGATCTTTTGTTATCATTACAAGCATAACTGCGATCCCACAACCAGCGAAGGTGTATCCATGTATATCTTTATCCTCTGTTGTGATCAAAACCGCCACTGAGGTAACTACTGCAAAGAAAAGCGTTGGCACAAGGTCTGCAAACATCATACCAGGCTCTTTATAGTCGTAGGATGCAACGTACTCTGCTCCCACGAGTGAGTAAGCAGAAAATCCCATCAGGATGTAGGAAATCATTCGTATAAGGTCATCATCGATTCTTCTGATAAACGCAGTGACTATAATGATCGAACCGAGCACGGAAAGATTCATCCACCATGGTGCACGCAGTTCACTGTATGAGAGAATTCCCGCTATGATAGTTAGTGAGACGACAAAGATGAGTAGTTTATACCTGTGCCTGTATATCTCCTGCATAATAACCCCAGATTAACTTAGTGGCGAAGCTATTTAAAATTTGTGTGATCAAAAAAACTTATATATCAAAGCCATAAATAGATATGAGGTAAGTACCGATGTTTGGACTTGGACCGACTGAGATAATTTTAATTTTAGCCATTATTTTGCTGCTATTTGGTGCATCAAAGGTGCCTGAACTTGCAAGGAGTTTAGGGAGTGCAATGGGCGAGTTCAAGAAAGCAAAAATGGAAGTTGAGAGGGAACTCAAGGTGGGCGAGAATCTGGCAATGAGCACCGAAGAATCTGAATCTGCACGCCTGAGGAAAGCTGCAAAAGATCTTGGTATCGATATCGAAGGCATGAGTGATGAAGATATAAAGATGCTAATTCGAGAAAAGCTCGCTTCTCAATGAGAGGTGATACCGCTTGCATACAGGTCTCTTTCTCTGTTCCTGTGCAGGCACGATCAAACTCTCATTCAAAGATCTCAAAAAAACGTTTGGAAAATTAGATGAGCTCTGCGTTGTTGAGACGCATGATTTTCTATGTCATGCTGATGGATTGAACCATATCACATATTATATCAGAAATTTTAAACCCGAGAGGATATTGATTGCGGGTTGCGAAAAGAAACAGGAGATCTTTGATGACCTTGCCAGAACGCTTGAATTGCCACCGCCAAAGCTTGTGGATATCAGAGAAGCGTGTGGATGGGTTCATAACAAGCGTGATGGCACGCAGAAGGCAAAAGGTATAATCAATCTTGCACTGATGGAAGATCCAGAAATTGAAGGGACAATCCAGCGGAATGTTGGGAGATCTCTGATTATGATCGGTGGAAAGGGTGTCTACAATCTTGCACCATCTCTTGCGAAGATTTCAGATGTTTCAATCCTCACATCAGATCCGAAAAATTTAAACAGCCTGAACGGAATTAAATTTTATATTGGTGAACCAAAGGCAATCTATGGAAAAATAGGTGCGTTTGAAGTTGAGTTTGATCCGAATCGACTTGATCAGAATCACTGTATTGAATGCGGACGGTGTATCGAAGTTTGTGATGATAGAGCGATTCTTGATGGTATGATATATTCTATCACAGATGCGTGTACACTGTGCGGGAAGTGCATTGGGGTCTGTCCGGCTGATGCCATCAACCTCACCCCCGAGAGCAGGCTGATTGGTGCTGGACAGATAATACTCGAAGATGAATCGCTCACAACCATACGAAGTGGAATACATCTCGCCAACGAAGAAGATCCTGCATCGCTTGTTGCAGAGGTTGTAAGCAACTTTGATAGTATCGAGAAGCCAAGGTATCTGGATCACGATCTCACAGACTGTGCATCATACGCACATGGGCTTTCAGGCTGCACACTCTGCACCTGTCCGAATGGTGCGATAACACGCAAGCCAGATGGAAAACTTGAGATCGACGAGATATCGTGCGAAGGGTGTGGATTATGTGCTTCGCTCTGTCCATTATCACTCCTGAAATTAACTTTTTTCCCAAATGAACGAGTTTTTACAATGATCGAACGGCTACTTACAGGCGCAAAAGATCTCAAACCCCGCATAATCTTATTCACGGACCTGAAAGCAGGAAAAAAGCTACTCGATAAGGTTGGACGGCTCAGAATGAGCTATCCACCCATACTTCCCCTTTTTCTCCCCTCAACATTGGCTCTATCTGTGGAACACATTCTCCGTGCGCTTGATGCGGGTGCAGACGGAGTTATAATTCTTGGTGAGACTGGGATTGATCAGGATTTTATCAGGAAATGTCTTGACGGCTTAGATCTCAAGGATAGGATGCTCATAACTCAAGTATTTGATCCCGATGCCTTCACAGAAGCAATCACAGAATTTAGCGGCCAGCTCACACCGTCCAGAATTCGAAAGAAGAAGATGTGTGAACTCGATGATTTCAAAAATCGAGCGGTTTTTCTTGCTTTAATCAGGAGTCTCTCAGATAAAACCGGTAAAATACCCGAACTCAAGATCTCATCCAGTGCCTTTGGTGTCGCAACGATTGATTCAAGATGCACGGTCTGTGATGCATGTACTGCAGTCTGCCCTGCAGGAGCGCTGAGAAAGGAGGAGAATAGAATCTTTTTCAGACACGGAGAGTGCATCAACTGTAGATTATGTGAAAAAGCATGCCCAGAGAGTGCAATCAGGATTGAGGCAGTTTTGGATCTTTCAAAGACGATCAGGCAGGAAGAGGATGAACTCGCATCATCCAAACCCGTGAAATGTGCCAGGTGTGGGGAGGTATACACAACCGAGGCGCTGTATGAAACACTTAAAAAGAGATTATGCGAGCAGGGGATAGATGTGGAACCGCTTCGCTACTGTGAACGATGTAGACCGCTTGTATCACTTGAACAGAGGATGAACACCAAAGATGAGTGATGATGCGAGAAGCGGCTCGCAGGATGCGGCATAAGTTCTTATCCGGGCATTTTTTAGCATGGGCGACTCAGTTTTCAATGGGATTTGCAGGAACCGTTTAAGCCTTTATATGCATGAATTATAATCATGTATAGTGTTCTTTTTATATAGTGAATGAAAAGTATATATATTGTGAAGTTAAAGTTTATAATGGGGTCAAATGTGACTGAAAAGTATAATTTATTTGATGATGTTGAACTGTCGAGGCGTACGTTCAGCAGGACTGCTATCGCGTTCGAGACAATGGAGACGGCCGGGATCAGCCACAACTCTGGATACTTTGGGGGGATTTAAATGAAGGATCTTAAATTAACAAAAATAGAAGATCTAAGGAATATAGATATACTGAATCTGGATAGAAGGACTTTTCTTAAAGTTGTGGGAGCAGTGGGCGCCAGTATTTTTCTGGGGACATATAAGACAGAGATTGTACGAGGACTTATGGAAAGTAGCACCAGTACCAATCTTATATGGTTAGAAGGACAGGACTGTGCGGGATGCACCATCTCCTTCCTGAATGCAGAACAACCTGATGTGATCCAGGCGATAATGGATCTGAACGTCGTTCCACAATACTGGGAGACAGTGATGATTCAACAGGGTCTTTTTGTTGATGGAGTGCCTGTAGAGAACGCTGATTTAAATGCGAACTATGCTTTGGAGCTGATCAAAGAGAGTGAAAAGGACTTCGTGCTGGTTGTTGAAGGTGCTATCCCGCGGGGTCCAGATGGCACAGGGAATTTCTGCAGGGTTGGTGGAGAACCATTTAAGAAGATCATAGAAGATCTGGCACCCCACTCACTGGCTACAGTGGCTGTTGGATCCTGTGCCTCTTATGGTGGAATACCTGCGGGAGATCCGAATCCAAGTGATTGTAGCGGGCTCCAGTTCTATAGAAAGGAGAAAGGTGGGATTTTGGGGGAGAACTATAGATCAAAGGCTGGATTGCCTGTGATAAATCTCCCCTGTTGCCCAACTCATCCTGATTGGGTCATGTCCACACTGGCTGCGGTTATACTTGGAAAAACGGGTGATATAGAGCTGGATGAGTATAATAGACCCACAGCGTTCTTTGGAGAGTCAATCCATGAGACATGTCCGAGAAGGGGCTATTATGAAGCTCTGAAATTTGGAATGGAGTACTGTTTATATGGGCTTGGATGCAAGGGTCCATTTACTTCGGCTGAGTGCCCATTGAGGCTCTGGAACAACGGTAGAAACATGTGCACCCAGGCAGGCGCACCATGTATTGGTTGTGCTGAGCCAGACTTCCCGGATGGTAAATCTCCGTTTTATCTTCCATCAGGGGCCACAGCAACATCATCTGTTGAAAAACCAACGGCAACGCCAGTTACACCCACGGCAACGCCAACAGGAACGCCAACGGCAACAGAAGAGGTGGCACCAGGATTCGGTGCAGCAGCGGCGGTTGGGGCAGGGACCCTCGCAGCAGCTCGATATCTCAAGGATAGGAGGGAATAAAAATGGTAGAAGTGACCATCGATCCGTTAACACGAATTGAAGGGCATTTAAAGATCAGAGCAAATGTAGATGGGGGAAAAGTAACGGATGCATGGAGTTCTGGCATGATGTACAGGGGACTGGAGAACATACTGATAGGAAGGGATCCAAGAGATGCTTCTATCATAACTCAAAGAGCATGTGGAGTCTGTCCAGTAGCGCATGCCACAGCATCGATACGGTGTCTGGATGATGCATTTGATGCTTCTGTGCCAGAAAATGCGAAACTGATCAGGAACATCATATTGGGCTCCAATAATATAATGAGTCATGCAACACACTTTTATGCATTATGGGCACCAGATCTGGCAAATCCTGTATACAAAGACATTTTAGAGGCGGCGGGGGCCGGCAGTGTATATAATGAACTTAGCCGTAGATTTGCTGCGTTTACAGGTAGCTCATGGATCAGGGCAGTTATGGTCAGAAAAAAGCTCCACGAGATCATAGCCATCTTCGGTGGGAAGATGCCCCATCACATGACGTATATACCTGGCGGAGTTACAGTTAGGCCTGACGTTGGAGACATTGTTAAAGCATATTCACTGTGGTTAGAGAGTAAGAGCTTCGTAGAAGAACAGGTACTTGGGTGCTCCGTTGATCGGTGGTTGGAGAACAGGAGCCTGGATGATGTGGTGGCCTGGTTAGACGAAAGCGAAAGCCATGCAAATAGCGATATAGGTCTTTTGATTCGATATGGGGGCCCGATTGAAGATATCAACCTCGGACTTCATGCATATGGTGGGTACGGGGCAGGTGAGTGTGGATTCCTCTCATATGGCGCATTTTATGAGGGGGATGGGAGATGGTTGAAGCCCGGATTTTATGATGGAGACTTCAATGCCTTTGATCCAGAAAAAGTAACTGAGTACATAGCGTATTCATGGTATAGTGGCTATACTGGTGGAAAGCATCCTAACGAGGGGTTCACAGAACCAATTGAGGATCCAGACTTCACGAGCAAAGATAAGTATACCTGGATGAAGGCTCCACGATATAATGACATGCCCACAGAGGTGGGTCCACTGGCAAGAATGATCAATGACAGAGACCCCCTGGTTCTTGACCTGGCTACCAAACTTGGTGCAAATGTGTACACAAGAACACTGGCGAGACTTCATGAGGCTGTGAGGGTTCTCGCCAAACTGAAGGAATGGCTTCTTGGTGTTGACATAGATGGGAAGTTCTATGAGCCTGCAGAACTGCCGAGTTCAGCAACCGGGGTAGGCTTGACAGAGGCACCCAGAGGATCACTGGGGCATTGGGCAAGTATAAAAGATGGTAAACTGGAGAGATACCAGCTCGTAGTCCCAACAACATGGAATTGCTCGCCACGTGATGATGATGGCAAGCTGGGGGCTGTTGAACAGGCTGTAGTTGGTACACCAGTAACTGCTCCAGACAATCCGATTGAGATCCTGCATACCGTCCGCTCGTTCGATCCATGTATAGCATGTGCCGTGCATACAGTGGACCTGAGGGATAGCAGAAAGAAGTACGAGGTCAAGGTGGTTTAAGATAAATTGAAAAAAGTTCTGATCCTGTGCTGTGGAAACCCTCTGGCTTTAGATGATGGCATTGGAATCTACGTTTTAGAGGAACTCAGGAAGGAGGAGTTGCCCGATTATGTGGAATTGGTCGATGCGGGTACTGGTGGGCTTTCAATCCTGAACCTGATCGAAGACGCGGAGAAGATCATCATTGTCGATGCTGTGAGGACCGGTGGTGATATCGGAACGATCCATATCATTAAGGGCAATGATCTGCCAGAACCAGAATCTGTTAACTTCTCACTTCACGATCTTGGACTGGTCGATGTGCTCAGGATAGGAGAGACGATTATGCCAGAATCGATGCCAGATGATATCACGATTGTGGGGATTGAGGTTGAAAAAAGTGATGAATTCGGCATCGGATTAACACCAGAGGTGGAAAAAACAATTCCAGAGGTTGTCAGGCGAATACTTGATGAATTATCACGCTTAAATTCAGTGCAAGATCTATATTATTGTGATACATATGCATAAGACCGTGGATATACAGATGGAAAGCGATATTCTTGGTGTAAACAGAAGAATTGCGAAGGAGAACAGGTCTGTATTGGAAAGTCACGAGGTAAAAGCATACGACATTTTAGGGTCTATAGGGTCTGGAAAAACCACGCTGATCGAGAGGATGATAGATCTGCTGAGTGAAAGAGGGATGAGAGCTGGGACCATAGCGGGGGATGTCGCAGGAGATGACGATTATAAAAGGTTTTTAAGACTTGGGGTTCAGGCTATAAATGTAAATACTGGGAAAGAATGCCATTTAGATGCCCATTTAATAAATCATGCCTTAGAATCATTAGATCTCAGTAAATTGGAGATATTATTCATTGAAAACGTTGGAAATCTCGTTTGTCCTGTTGATTTTCCTTTAGGAACTGAGAAAAGAGTTGTCGTTATATCGGTGACCGAGGGTGATGACATGGTAAGAAAACACCCGTTGATCTTTGCACAAACCGATTTTGTTGTATTGAACAAGATCGATCTGGCAGAGCTAATTGAGGTTGACCCTGCTGTTATTTTAGAGGATTTCAAAAGACTGTCCCCTCATGGAAAGTTCTTTATGACCGATGCGAAACACGGCACCGGAGTGGAAGAGCTGTTATCTGCGTTGATCGAGGGGGACAGATGAAGGTTTTCGTTAAGGGCACAGTACAGGGAGTTGGTTTTCGTCCTACTGTATACAGAGTTGCGAATTCACTGGGGATAAATGGATATGTACTGAACAAAGGCTCGAATGTAGAGATCTTTCTTGATAAAAGAGAAGATGAGTTCTTAAAGGCACTAAGAAGAGAGATCCCTGATAACGCCTCGATAGACGAGATATCATTGAAAGAAGAGCAGGGAAAGTATGAAGGTTTTGTAATCCTGGAAAGCAGTGAAGGTGTAAAATCTTCCCTCGTTCCACCAGATACTGCGACATGTGATGAATGCCTTGACGAGATATTTGACAGAGGCAATCGCCGTTATCTCTATCCATTCACAAATTGCACAAACTGCGGTGCACGCTTCTCTCTGATTAAAGATGTGCCATACGACAGAGAGAAGACCTCTATGAGCGAGTTTTCCCTGTGCAGGAATTGCAAAGAAGAATACAGAGATCCTTTAAATCGGAGATTTCACGCCCAAACAATCTCCTGTCCAGAGTGCGGTCCAAAATACATGCTCTATGATGAAGAGAAAAATGCTATTGAGGGCAATCCGATTAAAACATTTGCAAAGTTCATAGATGATGGAGCAACTGGTATAATGAAGAGCTGGGGTGGAATGCACCTGGTCTGTAACTTTGAGGAGGTGGGAAGATTCAGAGAATGGTACAGGAGGGAGGCAAAGCCTTTTGCAGTTATGATGAGAGACCTGGAAACTGCAAGTGAGTATGTGTACATTGGGGAGCATGAAGAGGAGGCTTTGAGATCCCCCCAGCGTCCAGTAGTTGTTTTGAAGAAAAGTGAAGATAAGTTTGGGGTTTTAGATGGCATCTCGCCTGGACTTGACACCGCTGGAATTTATCTGCCTTACACAGCCCTTCACCATATCTTTTTTCACTATCTAAAGAGCGATGGCATAATAATGACCTCTGCAAATCTGCCTGGAGAGCCGATGATAACCAGAAATGAAGATGCGTTTAACTTAAATGTGGATGTATATCTTCTGCACAACAGGGAAATATTAAACAGAGTTGATGATTCGGTTATACGTTTTTACAATGATAAAAAATTCTTTTTGAGAAGATCGAGGGGTTTTGTGCCGCATAAAATCAAAGTTCCACATAGAAAAAACGTGATAGGCGTTGGTGCAGAGAAAAACGTCTCTGTGAGCGTTTCAACAGATGGGGAACTCTACATAACACAGTACATCGGGAACACAAGCTATTATCCCTCATTAGAATTTTTAGCCTCAGCCACTGATCATCTGATAAATCTACTGGACATAAAAGAGATCAGCGGGATTGGCATTGATCTGCATCCAAGATATCTGACCAGACACTTTGGAAGAGATCTGACCGAAAGATTTTCTGCTGAAATATTTGAAGTGCAGCATCACTGGGCTCATGCTGTCTCTTTGATGGTTGACAATGGGGTAGAAGAACCAATTATCGCTCTAACGCTGGATGGGGCAGGATATGGCACAGATGGAAGTATCTGGGGTGGAGAGATTCTGATCTCTTCTTTTGATTCTTTTGAGAGAATAGGGCATTTGGAGCAGATTCCACTTATTGGAGGAGATGCAGCCACCAGAGATCCAAGAAGAATTGTTTTTGCGATTTTTGAGATGCTGGGGAAGAATTCAGGTTATTTTGAAGAGAAAGAGACGGATATTTTGAGAAATTTGATGAAGAAAAGCCCCACAACGAGTAGCTTTGGTCGGGTTCTGGATGCACTATCATGTTATCTGGATATTGGAATTAAAAGGACGTACGATGGGGAACCCGCGATGAGACTTGAGCGGTATCTGAATGCAGGAGAGAGGAAAATTGATTTTGAAACAGAAGTGGTAGACGATAAAATCGTTAGAACGCTTCCATTGTTTGATCAGTTATCCGAATATCCAGATAAGTCCAGGAAAGCTGATCTGGCATATTCTTTCGTTTATGCTTTGCTCAAGAAGATGACAGAAGTTGCAATTGAGAATGCCAATGCGAATGGGATTAGATATATTGGTATCACGGGCGGTGTTTCGTATAATGTACCGATTGTGAAGATCGTGGAGAAGTTCGTAGAAGATGGTGGTCTTGAATTTTTGACGCACGATCAAGTTCCAAATGGGGATGGCGGAATATCCATTGGACAGAATGCGGTTGCTGGTGTGAGATTAGAACGTTAAATATATAACAGACAGGATGGAGGTTTATTTATGTGCCTTGCGGTTCCAGGAAAAGTCGTGGAGATCGATGGTAACGATGCGAGAGTGGATTTTGGGGGGGTTTTACAGACTGTTAACGTATCACTGGTTGATGTTAAACCCGGGGAATACGTAATCGTCCATGCTGGTTTTGCGATAGAGGTGATCGATGAAGAGGGGGCAAAGGAGACTTTAGATCTGTGGAGAGATCTTTTGGAGGATCGAGTTGGTGTTTTAAGGGAGGAGTTTTGAATATGATGGGAATACCGGGTGTTTTCGACCCGTAGCGTGAACATGCACGAATTTTCAACAATGGCACAAATTGTGGATGTTGTATTGGAAGAGGTGAAAAAGCACAGTGTAACTGATGTGAAAGAAGTTCACCTGGAGATAGGGGAGCTTACGCTTTTCGGAAGAGAGCAGATGGAGTTCGCCTATGAGGTCTTATCCAGAAATTCTATATTAGAGAGATCTGAACTGATCATCGAAGAGAAGAAGGCCATGGTTAGCTGTAATAGCTGTGAATATGAGGGTGAAATTGATTACGAAAAGGATTTATCGCTTCACATCTTCCCAAAGCTAACATGTCCAGCATGTGGTGCCTCCGTTAAAATAGTTGGTGGAAACGAGTGTAAAATAAAGAATATTGTGGTAGAGGTAGAGGGTTGATAGATGTTTAGATACCGGGAGAAAGATATCGCAAAAAGGATTTTAGAGCGATTGAAAGAGCTCAATCTGGAGATCAGGATCATGCATGTCTGTGGCACACATCAGGACACACTGGTCAGGTTTGGACTGAGTGATCTCTTGTGTGATGCTGGTGTTGAGATCAGACAGGGACCGGGTTGTCCGGTCTGTGTTACAACACCTATGGAGATTGATGAAGCGATTACTTTAGCGATGAAAGGGAAGACGATAGCAACCTTTGGAGACATGCTGCGTGTTCCAGGCGAGAATGGCTCGCTTTTTGATGCAAAAGCAGAGGGTTGTGACATAAGAACGGTGTACAGCATAAATGAGAGCATCGAGATCGCAAAAAAGATAGAGAAAGATCTTGTGTTCATGGCGATAGGATTTGAGACCACTGCTCCGTCCACTGCCTCTACCATCCTAAACAACCCGCCCGAAAATTTCTCTGTTTTGACATGCCACAGGGCAATCCCACCCGCGATGGAAGTCCTGCTCAAAATGGGCGAGCTGAAGATCGATGGTTTCATAGACCCTGGGCATGTGAGTACGATCATAGGAACAAAGCCTTATGAGCTCATCTCTCAAAAATTCAACGTTCCACAGGTAATCGCTGGATTTGAGCCACTGGATCTGTTAATGGGCGTGTACATGATCGCCAGGCAGATAAAAAATGGCGAAGCAAGGGTGGAAAATGAATACACAAGAGTGGTTAAAGAGGAAGGAAATAAGAAAGCACTGAAGGTGATGGACGAGGTTTTCAGGCAAAGTGATCTTGGCTGGAGAGGTTTTTCTGTTATACCAGAGAGTGGCTTCTCGTTAAAAGAGGAATTTGAGAGATACGATTCAAGAAAACGATTTGAGGATGAGTTAAAAGAACTGCAGCAAAGAGAGTTTAAAGAGCCAGAGGGGTGCAAATGCGGAGAAGTTCTGCGAGGAATCATCTATTCTGATGAGTGTCCACTTTTTGGAGGAGCCTGCACACCTCAGCATCCTGTTGGACCCTGTATGGTATCCAGAGAAGGGAGTTGTAATATACTGTTGAGGCATGGACGTTAGCATATCCTCGGCACAGGATCTCCAGCAGGCGCCTCTACTATCCTTTTCCCACCAACACTCGTTTCCATCACCACACCTTTGATTTTTTTCGTTGCAACGCCTATAATTTCTGCATCCTTCCCTTCTTCTGTCTTTCTCAATGACTTTAAAACCTCTTCTGCCTTTTCTTTTACCACACCCATCACAACCTTTCCCTCATTTCCTATCTCCAACGCATCCATCCCCAGCATCTCACATGCCGATCTAACAGCTTCTCTTATCGGAACTTTCTCTTCTTCTATCAAAATTCCAACACTCGATTTTTCGCTCAGTTCGTTCAACGCATTCGCCAGCCCTCCTCTTGTTGGGTCTTTCATCGAGACGATACCACCCACCTTCAGTGCCTCTTCAATCATCCTGTTCAGAGGCGTGATATCTGATTGAACTTCGCTCTCAAAACCGTACCCCTCTCTGAAAGAGATTAAAGAGATCCCATGATCCCCAATCGTCCCAGAAACAATTATTCTATCTCCATCTTTCAGATTGCAGTCTCTCACCCATCTCTCGTTTAATTTTCTGTACTTTTTAACTTCACTCAGGTTTTCCTCTAATATTTCAGTTCTTCTTCCAATTGCAGAAGTTGTGATTGTCAACTTCTCAATAGCACCACTCTCCATCACCTTTGTGTCACCCGTGATTATCGGAACACCAGCCTGCACACATGTTCTGCACATACTTTCTAAAATCTTTTCCAGTTTATCAAAAAGAAAGCCTTCTTCGATGACAAAAGCAGACGATAAAGCAATTGGCTCAGCACCCATTACTGCGATGTCGTTTATCGTTCCACTCACAGCCAGGCTCCCAATATCACCACCAGGAAAAAACAACGGTGTAACAGTATGCGAATCTATCGTGAAGACAATATCGTCTATAACTGCAGAGTCATCCAGTGCTTCCAGGGGAACAGCAACCTTTTTTGCCTGTTTCTGATCGCTGAGATACCTCAGAATGGTGCCTTTAATCAATTCCTGCATCGTCTCTCCGCCAGCGCCGTGGGCTATCGTGATATGTCTTGAATTCATCATTCTGGTGATCCCTCTTTTACATATCGTCTCATCATTTCTATGAGACCATGCTCTATAAAGGTATATGATATAATGGTAAAAGAGTTATTCTACGGTATGAGGTTGGCGAATGCACCAGAGAATATTAAATGTTGAAGAAAAGTATGCCAACATATATATAATGTGAAGATAAAGATTTAAATGGGATCTAATATGACAAAAAAATATCGCAACGAAGATGGATGCTGCATACAGAGAGGTGAAGCTATGAGGAGACTGATCATCGCAACCATTGTGGTATCACTTGTGCTCATGGCAGGATGTCTCGGGGAGGAGGCGCCACCAGCTCCAACCCCAACTCCTACACCAGCACCAACAGTAACACCAACCGTAACCCCAGGGGCTGCTGAGCCATCAGGTCACTGGGCAAACTGTATAAAGTGCCATGCAGATAAAGAGGATCACATATCGCAGTATGTAGAAAGTTGCACACAATGCCATGGTTCGGGTGTGGATACGAATGTTCACCCCGATAAGGGAGGAGTAGGACACAGCGATTTGGGATGTATGGATAGTGAGTGCCATAAATAGACACTTTTTCCCTTTTTGAAGTAGTGATGCATCTTGATGATGCATCCACTTTTATTTATAATTTAACAAAAATACTTTTCTAACTTTAAGGTTTCAGTATTATCGATAGTTATATAAAGTTGTAGGTCGAGCATAACATAATAATTAATAGTGGAGGTCTGGATAAATGAAAGTTCGTGAGATCATGTCAAGCCCAATCATCTCGTGTGATGTGGAAACAACCGCCGACAGAGCCGCTGCAATAATGAAAGAGAAGAAGATAGGTGCAATTGTCGTCACAAAGTCTGGTGAGCCTGTTGGAATTGCAACAGGCAGGGATATCGCGATAAACGTCGTGGCAGCAGATAAAAAAGCGAGTGAAGTACCGATGAGCGAGGTTATGTCGAGATATCTTGTGACGATCGAAGCAGATGCACCTGTAGAGGAGGCTGCGAGGGTTCTTGGTGGGAAAAACCTAAGAAGAATACTTGTAACAGAGAAAGGAAAAATAATTGGGATTATCACTGCAAGATCACTACTCACGAGCGAGGATAAAGCAGCAGAAGCAGCGGTACAGAAGTTTGCTGAAGCTGCAATCTACGCACGAGATTGGCGCGGGGTCACAACCGATTTTGGTGGTATGTAAGGGGTTTTATTTTAACCCCTTTCATACGTATATTTAATTAAAAAAGCAGTTTCAGTGTCCAACCTCATCCATCCCAACAGGACAGCTCGTGTAGCACTTATAACACTTCACGCACTGTGCCTTCATGATCATGTAGTAACCGTCCTTCTTCTCCTCATTGATCGTCCCCTCCACAGGGCAGACATCGATGCAGACGCTGCAGTCTCCACAGAGGTCACCCTCGAACGCCTCATCTGGCGTGAGCATGGCGTCGGTTATAACAGATATCAGTGCAACTCTCGTGCCAAACCTTGGTGTTACAAGCAGACTGCACTTGCCAATGCACCCAAGTCCTGACATCACGGCTGCATGCTTGTGCGAAATCTCTCCTTTGAGCGCCTGAAAGGCGGAGTGCGTGGCTGAGGGAACGACTATCGCCTTGTAACCCTCCCTGAATAGGAGACGGGATGCCTTGAACGCAAGCTCATCCAGCGGAAAAACTTTTCCACGCCAGGCAGCCATTGCCTTAGCTTTCTCGACACCTGCTGCATTCACACTAACTGCCATCGTGATCACACTCCTTGCATCTTCCAGGATATCGGTGGGTTTACAGCCCTCAAGTGCGCTCTCAAAGCTATCAGCCGAGGTGATGCCGACAAGGTCTGCTCCTTCTTCAAGGAGATAAATCTTCAGACGGTTACTTAGATCACTCATTCTTACTATCGCCTCTTCATCTTGGTATGATGCTATCCTGTATTGGAAGCCTGCTCGGCTCAGATGGCTTTATATCCGGGCATTCGGTCTCTCTGAATGGCACAGCCTTCATATAGAGATAGCGAGCAAAGTTATCCGCGTATTCTTTGCCAAGAATTCCTTCATATAAATTCACTTTCTCTCCATAGGGCAGGCTTCGCACAAAATCAGTGTAAGGATCGACGTTCTCGAGACTGAACTTCTTTGTGATTCCTGCATTCTTGAACTGTGCTTTTAATGGCTCAAGGAGAATTCCAGGACTGTATCCAAGGTTCTTCCATACATAGTCGGGTGGAAGTGCGCAGAGATCATCCACACCGTTCCACTGATAGAGATATGGTATGAGGTCACGATCTGCCCACTGATCGCACTGGATCCATCTCCCGTCGATGTAAACCTCGGGCGTGATATGCACTATAGCATTAACAGGCAATCGCTCAATGATGCTCGGTGGGATCGCGATACCTGCAAACTTTGAGTAGACCTGTTCATACGTGTATCTTGCGGGAATACCATTTATACGAAGGAGGGATGCATGGAGGTTTGTCCTGTTGAAACAGTTACCCGACTTCTCCTGAATCACCTTCAGAACAGGTTTTGGGGGTTCATAACACCACTTTATCTCATCAACAATGTAGTTCCATACCTTCACCGCCACCTCACGCGGATGCCTGGCGTTCCTTGCCATACTCAATGCAAGATCCCTCACAAGTGGGTTGTCCATATCGCTATACTCAGTCGGCTCCAGAAACTCCTTCAATGAAGGATCGCTCGGAACTTCCCATGCTATATCCGGATTATACTCTACCAAACCAATCACCTCTTGTTTAATCGGAATTTTCTTCTTTTCCTGAAGACATATTCACGATCTCTGTTATATCCATATTCTTAATGGCTGATCCCTTCGACTTAACCGCAGCCTCAAGTCCCTGGTAGCAGAAGGGACAGGCATGAGCGATGACTGATGCTCCGGTCGTTTCTGCCATATCCACACGCACCTCTGATATCTTCTTCACGATATCGGGGAATGCGGTCTTCTGCCCACCGCCCGCACCACAGCAGTACGAGTTCTCCCTGTTTCGCTCCATCTCAACGAACTCGATACCTGGCACCATCCCAAGAACATTTCTTGGTGCATCATAGACACCGGTATGCCGTCCAAGATGACAGGGATCATGGTATGTGACTTTCATCTCAAGTGGCTCGGTGAGCTTCAGCCGACCATCCCTGATAAGCTCTTCCAGTAGCTCAACCGTATGCATCACCCTGATATCAAGTTTCTCAACCAGTGCATAGTCCTCTTTTATCGTCTTGAAGCAGCCCGCACAGGATGTTATGATCGTCCTGACGTTATGCTCCTTGAATAACTCGATGTTATCTTTTGCCAGTCGTTCAAAACCCTCCCAATCACCCATTCGAAGTAGGGTGCTTCCACAGCATTTCTCCTTTGTACCAAAGATCCCGAAGTCAACGCCTGCTTTGTTCAGAATTTCTGATGTGTTTATCGCAACCTGCTTGAGGTTCACGTCATACGATGCTGTGCAACCCACAAAGTACAGAATTTCTCCCCCTTCCTTTGCAAAGTTCTTCACAGGATTTGGGAGTTTTGCCTTCTTTGCTGCTTTCTGCAGTGGTTTTGCCCATTTATCACGTGCCGTGCGTGGCTGCATCCATGGGTTATCATAGTTATTTATACTCTTTATCAGGGGATCGTGTGCTTCCAGGGGACCAACACCCTCTTTGACGAGCAAACGCCGCAATCCACTCTCCCATAACTCGACGGTTTCGATCTTTGACGGACATACGACCCTGCACTGACCACATGTTGAGCACATGTAAATCGCTTCACTGATCCTTACCATATCTTCATGACTTATCGGTTTTGGACCAAATATGCGCGCCCTCAGGCCGTACTGTGATCGGATGAGATCTTTAAAGCTCTGGATCTTACCTCGTGGTGTGATCGCCTCGTTCTCCTCGCTCACCGAGTATGTTGGACAGAGGTCAAGACACTCGCCGCATCTTGTGCATGCATCAAACTCGATCAGTTGCCGCATGCTGAGGGTATCGATACTGATCGCTTTTTCTCGCTTACTCACCTACATCACCTTCCCGTGCTCTTCTTCGTAGGAACTGATCAGGATCGTGATCGGCGTTGCAATTATGTGGAAGAACTTACTGAACGGAATATACGCAAGAAATGCGCTTGAGATCAGCGCATGAATCAGCCAGAGATCATCGTGATAGATCGACCATGAACTTGCTACAAATCCTGAGAGCCAGTATCCAAAGAAGGAATAGATCACATCGATCGTGGGCTTGATATCGATGAACCTCACCGCCTCGACGATAAATCCACTTGCAACAACAACAAAAAGAAGCAGGAGTGAGATTGTATCATCCAGACTACTTCTGAGTTGTTTTGCTTTCAGGATAAACCTCCTCAAGACCGCGATCGATAATCCCATGAGCAGGAGCAAACCGAAGAAATCAGCGAATATACCCTGTGGATAGATCGTACCAAACTCTGTGCCATGGAAAATGATTGAAAATGGCTCAACGATCAGTAACAACCCAAGAAATCCGATGATGATGAGCGTGTGCATCACCCATCTCACTTTATCCTGATGAAAGATCCTTCGCTGGAGTATCACATCAAGGATGAGGATCTTTATCACCTCAATGATATGCTTGCTGAAGATGATACCGAAAATTAATTTCAGAAATGCGATCTCCTTATGCTTCGTGATACCATGAAGATTCCCTTTTGTCCAGGTTGATACTTTCAGATATATCCCAAGCGCGAATATGATCAGTGCAATCACATGAAACGCCAGGAAAGTATTAAAATAAACTTCGTTCACCATCGTCTCTCACCTCTAATTTATCATATTTAAATTTTCGCATTTTATCCTCCAGATAGATCAGGAGAAAACTCGATGTAAGCATTTTAAGATCGTGAAATAGCGTTGCTGCAAGTTCTGTTGTATCCTCTCCATGCCCAAGCATCCTTCTGAGTTGCTTGAGTGAGGCGGTTACATCGGCGGCAGAGTTGATAAACTCATCAGGATCAGAATCCATCGCGATCCCCTCATCAATTCTTGATTCGATGTATCCAAGTCTTTTCCAGATTGCGTTCAAGAAGTAGGCAATCTTTTCTGGATTCCAGATCTTATATCCAAGCTTCCACCGCACGGGATATGTTTCAAGCCCGTGAGCAACAATTCTTGCGTTACTGATCTCTCTTTTGAGGCGACGAAGCCATCTTTGATCAATGACATTTCCCTCCACCTCTTTGAAAGCTCCAGACTCTCTCCCCCTTCTTGATGCAATCGTTTCTATCATCACTCTGTTTGCCAGTAAATGATCAGGATGCTCAAGATGGGGCCCATAGAGGTAAAAAACACCCTCCCCATATCGTTTTCTGATGATGGCTGCATTACCGATGAGTTTCTCCTCTGCCACAAACCTATCTGAGAGAAAGCTCGTCCTCTCTGTAAAGCCATCATACGAGGCAAGCACATCTATGTCCTCTGAAGCAGCGATCGACGGACCACCATAAAGTGGCGCATCAAAGACCTCATCCCTCATTCTGATCCTGATTGGACCCCGCACAGGATGGAACACCCTGCCATCACCTGAGAGGTTTTGAAGATCAGCCTCAACCACGCCAAAGATCGAAGAGCACCTGCCAAACGATCGCAAGGGAAGATATGCACCAGCGCACGAACCGATATAAATTCCACCACCATCGATGAACTCAAGAATACTTCCAAGTCCGTAATTACCGAGTGTTTTCTGGATTGTACAGGGATCACCACCGCCGATCATCAGAATGTCCAGCGCTCTGAGCATATCCATCCAGTTTCTCTCATCAAGAAACACGATGTTTAAGATCCCTGCACGCTCCAGCGTATCTACAAACCAGATCCATGAGTGGGATGCACCCTCTCCCACATAGATACCTATACGTGGCGGATACATCGATATATCAGACTCAGAGCCGATCTACAACCTCATCAAGTTCCTCAACAGTAAGATCCCAGTCACAGCCGAGATTGACAAGCTCAACCAGACTCGCCTTATCAATTGCTGGAACAAGAAGCATCAGTACTGGACATATGCCAAGTACAAGCCCGACCTTACCTCCTGTACCTATCTCTGGTATGAAACTGCCTCCTGCCACGCCACCGATCTCAGCCTCGCTCGATGCGATCGTCTCAAGATCAGCCAGGGTATCGATGAGTGCCCCAGCTACAGCAGGATTCAAACCTAATCTTGCGCATTTCTCGATTGCTCTGAGACTTTCCTCCATCGATAGCTTCTGTGAAATGGTTGAAAGTCCAGAAAGTTCCGTGATGAGTACACCTGGTTCATCAACACCTCTATCCATTGTTTTGGGATCTTCGTTGTACTTCACAAACGTCTGACAGGGATACGGACAGTTAAAACAGGCATCATATCGGTGTACAAAGCTCTCAATGCCATTGATATCATACCCGGCCTTTTCTACAATCCATTCAGGCCCCTTTCGACCGTCAATATCTGCTTTCGCGCTATCAAGCAAGCTGGCAGCTTTTTCCACAAACCCTTCAGGATCTGCGATATCAACCTCACCCATACCCCTGAATGCAACCGCTTTGAGATTTTTCTCACCAAAAATAGCGCCAAAACCTGCAAAATCACCGCTTACCCAGTAATTATTGGTAACCTGTGCGTATGGAAGTTTATTCTCACCTGCAGCACCTATGGCAAGCACCTGAACTCGCTCCTCACCCTGCTCATCTCTGATGTGATCCACAACGCCCCACGTATCCATCCCCCAGAGATCTCCCGCACTGTTTATATCCACGATCTCATCATGTATCCACAGATATACTGGATCAGCTGCCACGCCCTTTATGACAACAAAGTCAAAGCCCGTGAACTTAAGCTCGGGGCCAGTGAACCATACAAATGGTGCATGCTGGATCTCTCCTGTGAGCGGACTCTTTGCCGTCATCACGCCAAGTGAAGATCCCGATGCGAGGGATCCCGTAAGGATTCCAGTTCCAAGAATTATCGGGTTATCCTCACTGTACTCTTCGTATAGCGCAAGATTTGCAGAAGCACCACCAAGATGCTCCCTGATGAAATCCTCTTCGAGCTCAACCTCTTCAACCTCTTCTGACTCGAGATCGATTACAGCGATCAAACCTGAATACATATAGTCCATCTCATTCACCTCTCAATGCCCCTGTTGGGCAGAATTTAACACAGAGCGGGTCGCCACCACCACAGTCGTCACATTCCTCTCGCATGAGAATGGGCTTCGCAGATCCGCCTCCACCGGTTGATTCACGCTCGCTCGCAAGTTGTGAGCCTGTTGGGACTCCTGCAATTACATCATCCGTTACCTTGACAGCAACCCCAAAGTAATTCTTCTTCTCCTCTCGAAAGAGCATTATACTCGATCTCATTGTCGTAAATACTTCATCCCTGTAGAAACTACATGCAAGTTCACACGCTCCGCATCCTGTGCAGAGATGTGGATTGATCTGTTCTGGTATCATCTTCCTCCACCTTAATCACGCCGTTATAGGTAAGTATTATTCAGGCGGATTCTACTTAAACTTAACGATTTCATCCTGTTGCTATGAGGGAAAGCCAATATATACAGGAAGGTCATAATAGGAATGGAGGATTTTATGCACGAATTTGATGATGTAAATATGAAACAGGTTGCAAACGCCTTTTTTTACGCTGCATTCACGGAGTTTTTCGGGACAGATTCGCTTGTTTTCGAGAGCGGCGCGGCATGTGAGTCTGCATTCAACAGGTTTGCCCCGTGGTTTATTGAGCAGTACTTTCCTGAGGAGGAAGGTATGGACTCGCATGAACTAATCGAGTCTCTTGGACTCTCTGAATACTTTCTCGATGAGTGTGAAATCGGAGTAGAGGTGGATGAACTGGAGGGAATCTTCATTGGAGTCATGTATGGCAGGTTCAAAGAGATTATCCGCACGGGAGCTACAGATGACGATTCAAAAAACCTTGTGAAGCTGTATCTTGCAGATCTGCATGTACCAGCGTATGTCATCTACAAGAATGCCGCTAAAAACGCTGATAATGCAGAGAAGATTTTTAAAGCAATCCTTGAAGATCAACCACTGGATCTCAATGCGCATCACTTTCTTGTTGAGTTGTTTAAGCATACCGGGCAGTTTGAAGAGGCAAGAAAGGAGTATCAGCGCCTTCTTAAACTTATTCCAGAGGATGCAGTGATACTCCACAACTATGCGGTTTTTTTGACGGAGATGGAGGAGTTTGAAGATGCCAGAACGCTCTTTGAAAAAGCGATAGAACTTGATCCTGAGGAAGAGGTATTCAGATACAGTTACGAAAACTTTCTTAAGCGTCTGGGTCGTGAAGTATCTTGAGGTGAGGTTTGGTGCTGACAGAGCTGTTTATACTTCTCGCGCTGCTCGTGATGATCATTGTGGTCTATCACGTCTTCAAGGCAGTCAAGCAGATCGTTGTGAATTCAATCATGGGTTTGCTTGTTCTCCTGGCTGCAAACATCCTCTTTGGGCTGAATATCACATATTCATGGATTGTTCTACTGATCTGTGCAATCGGTGGCATCATTGGTGCGGCGATCGTCATCTTACTCCACCAGTTTATCGGGATATTCTAAACTATTCACTCGCCACTTAAAACATCCTTCACAATCTTTATCGCACAGAGGTCGCCGCACATCGAGCAGGTCTCATGATCATTTGATGGCCGCTTCTCATACATAGCACGCGCTCTTTCTGGATTGATCAGGAGTTTGAACTGACGCTCCCAGTCGAGGTTTCGTCGTGCATCGGCCATCTCATCTTCCCGCATTCTTGCAGCATCACGCACGCCTTCTTTCACCGTATCAACAACATGTGCTGCGATCCTGGTCACAACCGTCGCCTCCCTGATGTCATCTTCTGTGGGAAGTGCAAAGTGCTCGGAGGGTGTTGTCATACAGAGAAAATCAGCACCATGCATACCGGCAACGGCCCCACCGATTGCAGCAGTTATATGATCATAGCCACCACCAAGATCGGTTACAAGCGGGCCGAGCAGATACAGTGGAGCATGATCTGTCAGATGTTTCATCGCCTGAACATTGACACTTATCTCATCAAGTGGAACATGTCCTGGGCCCTCAACGATCGCCTGAACACCACGAGATCTTGAACGCGAAACAAGCTCACCAAGCGCGATATATTCAGCGAACTTCGCACGATCCGTGGCGTCATGGGTACAACCCGATCTCATCCCGTCACCGAGACTTATCGTAAGATCAAACTCGTTTGCAATCTCAAGAAGATAATCGAACTCTGCATAAAATGGATTTTCACGTTCATTATGCACCATCCATGCGATCGTAAATGCGCCACCCCTGCTTACAACATCCAGAACTCGTTTTGATTTTTTGAGCCGCTCAAGTGTATTCAGATTCACGCCTGCATGGATCGTTACAAAGTCCACACCATCCTTTGCGTGCTCACGCACAGCGTTGAACATATCATCGGATGAGGTATCGACGATCGTTTTACTTCTGCGACATGCATCATAGATCGGTACGGTTCCAATTGGAACAGACAACTTCTTAAGTATCTCTCTTCGTACAACCCCGTACTCACCGCCGGTTGAGAGATCCATGACAGCATCAGCACCATATTTAACAGCGGTCTCCGCCTTCCTGATCTCATCATCGAAATTGATATAATCCTTCGATGTCCCGATGTTTGCATTGATCTTGGTTGAGACGCGCTCACCAACTGCACGCATCCCGCCCGACTCGATCCTGGCATTTATGTCACGGTTTACATTTGCAGGAATTACGACTCTACCACGTGCAATGAGTCTTGCAAGATCTTGCGGCTCCAGATTCTCCATCCTCGCAACCTCGATGATCACCGGGTCTTTGGGTGCAGATGATTCTGCCATTGCATCGGTAATCAGCGTCATTTTATCAAAGCCTCTATACCAGGCAAGCTCTCACCCGCAAGATAACGGAGACACGCTCCGCCGCCACTTGAGATGTGTGAGATCTCTTCAGCCAACCCGAGCTCATCAACGACCGCAGATATATGCCCGCCACCTATTATACTGAACTTCGATGAGGTTGCGGCCCTGAGAAGCGCTTCTGTCCCTGCTGCAAACTCCTTTTCCTCAAATTTACCAGCAGGACCATTCATAACAACCGTGGCAGATGATCGAATAATTTCACCAAAGCGCTCGATTGAACCTGAACCGATATCAAAGATTGGGAGACCAGGGTCCAGATCATTGACCGGATATTCAACCCGTCTTTCATCTGCGCCCAGAACAGCGAGATCCTCTGGAAGCAGGATTTTATCTTTAAAGTTTTTCAGGATCTCTTTTGCCCTATCCACCTCGCCCCGATACCCAAGTTTCTCGATAAAATCTGAATTTACATCTCCTATCTCAATACCCGACGCCATGAGGAATATGTTTGCAAGAATACCGGTAAATATAACATAATCTGCGGCACCGCTTTTAAGGACATTTAGGGCCACATCGATCGAGTCAGGTGCTTTCACGCCACCAAGCACAAATACAGCGGGTCTTTTTATATCCACAAGTGCTTTATCAAGCGCTTCGATCTCTTTCTCCATCAATCTGCCTGCTATAGACGGTAAAACTGCTGTAAACCCAATAACAGAAAGATGCGCACGGTGGGCAACCGAGAAAGCGTCGTTTATGAAGAGATCGCAGAGTGGAGCGAGCTTTCTTACCATATGTGATCGTGAATGCTCCTGTGCGGTTCGTGTAAGCGTCTCTTCTGCAAAGAAGCGAACATTCTCAAGCATCAGAACATCACCATCATCCATTTTCCCTATCTTTGAGCGTGCTTCACTCCCAAATATATCTTCGACATAAAGAACCTCGCGTCCGAGAAGTTCGGTGAAGTGTGCAGCATGCGCCTCCATTGTGGTGAAGTCAGGTTTGCCGGCCCTGCTCTGATGTGCAATCAAAACAGTTTTTGCATCTTTTAACTCATTTAACGTTGGCAAATGTAGTTTAAATCGCCTATCATCTAAAATCTCGTTGTTTTTACCCATTGGGGAGTTTACATCCACCCTTACAAGTACCGTCTTCCCACGATGTGGAATATCATCCATCCCATTATATTTTTTCATCAAGATTCACCCCATCTCTGAATTTATACATGAATTACCCTTTTTGATGTGTAACGTTTATAAGATAGATCTAAATAAAACTTAGTGGCATGATGAATAGAGAAGAAGTTGATGTACTGATCATCGGTGCAGGCCCTGCCGGACTTTTTGCAGCAAACGAACTTCTGGGGCATGACCTTAAAATATTGATCGTAGACATGGGCAAAGACGTTTCAAAACGGCGCTGTCCAATGAATACCAAAGGATTCTGTCTTGAATGTGATCACTGCGACATAATGTGCGGTGTTGGTGGATCTGGGACATTTTCTGATGGCACGCTCAATTTACGGCCTGACATTGGAGGAGATCTGGCAAAACTGACAGGAAGCGAGGCGTATGCATGGGATCTTGTCGAGTATGTGGATCGGATCTTTCTCAAGTTTGGTGCACCATCAGCCCTTTCCAATGCGAGCGCTGAGGCGATCGAGGAGTTGAAGCGGATCTCAGCATCGGTTGGTGCAAAGTTTGTTGACATCATCCAGCGTCACATTGGAACAGACAATACACAGCGAGTTATCCAGAACTTCAAAAACCATCTTGATGAGGGAGGGGTTGAATTTTTACTGAATACAACGGTATCAGATCTCATCGTTGAGGATGGTGTATGCAAAGGGGTTGAGCTTGAAGATGGCGCGTGTATCCTATCAAAGTATACGCTTCTCGCACCAGGCAGAGTTGGAGCGACATGGATCAATGATATGGTGGTAAGACATAATATTCGGGCAAATCACGCTCCTATTGACATCGGCGTGAGGGTGGAGGTTCCAGCCATCATCATGGATCCTGTTACAAAGATCAATCGCGATCCAAAGTTCTATATCAGAAGTGCGCGATATGATGACTTTACAAGAACATTCTGCACCAATGAACACGGTTTTGTTGTGAAAGAGACTTATGAAGGATTTATCGGCGTGAATGGTCACTCCATGAAGAACAAACGATCTGAAAACACCAACTTTGCGTTCCTTGTCCGACTGGAGCTGACAGAACCACTGGAAAACACAACAAAATATGGTAGATCGGTATCGAAGCTTGCGACAACGATAGGTGGCGGCAAACCTCTGCTCCAGCGGATGGGAGATCTACGGCGTGGCAGACGTTCCACATGGAAGTCAATAAGAGGAAACAATGTTCAGAATACGCTCGACGACGTGACACCAGGCGATATATCGATGGCACTCCCACACAGGATCACGATGGACATCATCGAAGGGCTTGAGAAGCTGAACGAGATAATCCCTGGCGTTGCTTCCGATTCCACGCTTCTCTATGCGCCTGAGGTCAAGTTCTATGCAATGGAATTCGATCTCACTCCAGAGATGGAGACTAATATTGAAGGACTGTTTGCAGCAGGTGATGGCTCAGGATTATCGCGGGATATCGTCAACGCATCGGCAACAGGCGTACTTGCAGGGAGAGGAATTCTTGCGAAGGCTGGGATTAAATCTGGTGGTGTATAATGTCAATCCTGAAACGTGATGAACCCGGTATTATTGTCGCATTTGATATGGAAGATATGCCGGTCGCAATTGAACTTGCAGAAGAACTTGAGTATGCAAAAGGTAACTTTGCGATCAAGATCGGGAGGACATGTGAGATGCAGCTTGGATGGCATGCGATCGAACGGATAAAACTTGCGACAAGTCTACCCCTGATCTATGATGGTAAGATCGCAGACATACCCCATATCAGTGAAAGGATTGCAGCGATCGCATATCGTTCAGGTGCTGATTGTGTAATTGTGCAGGGATTTGTGGGCAGAGATGTAATTAGCGCAATCAGAAAGCTTGAGATGGGCGATCTGATCGTCGTTGTTGAGATGACACACCCCGGCTCATCAGATTATCTGGATTATGCCGCAGAGCGGATTGCGAAGGATCTTAACTACATAGGCGTGGATGGAGTGGTGCTTCCTGCAACAAAACCAGATCGAATCAAAAAGTTAAAAGAGATCCTGCCCAGCGATGTCTATGTGATCTCGCCAGGTATTGGGGCACAGGGTGGCGTAATCGGAGATGCAATTCTTGCGGGTGCTGACTATGAGGTCGTCGGGCGAGCGATCACAGAAGCAGATGACCCGGCACACAGAGCCACTGAAATCTATGATGAGATGATTGAGCGATGGAAGAAGTCCTCATTGTAGGATATACCACGAGGCAGATCGCACAATCGGCGGTGAATGCTGGGTTCAGGGTTTTTTGTCTGGATCACTTCCTTGATCTCGATCTTCTGGAGATTGTAGAAGCGAGCGCATTGCTTGATGAGGATGCAAAAGACTTTGGTGTTGGAGCGTTTCTTGACAGACTCGACCGTGAGATCGATGGGATTATAATTGGGTCAGGGTGTGAAGGAATCAGGCTCGATGAGAGGCTCAGCAGACGTGTGATTGGAAATAGCCCTGCACTCATGCAGAAAGTATCTGATAAAAAGTATTTTGGTAAAAAAGTCATTGAAATGGGTTTTTTACATCCTGAGATCTATGACAGAGATACTATCAGGTTTCCAGCAGTCTTAAAACCCCGCAGAGGAGGAGGGGGGCTAAAAAATATCTTTATCCGTGAGAGATCAGAGCTTGAGGCACTGGATATCGACTCATCTGAATATCTGATACAGCAGTATATCAACGGGATTCCAGCAAGTGTATCGGTCATCTCAAACCCTGATGGCGAGGTATCAAGCTACTGTGTTAACGAGCAGTTGATCGGGATAGAATGGCTCAATGCACCATCAAGATTTGCATATTGCGGAAATATTATCCCGCTCGAGACAGCGCTTGAAGATCAGATCTGTAAGATTGCAGAGGAGATCGTTGTAGAACTCGGGCTTATTGGGTCAAACGGCATTGATTTTGTGATAAGTGGAGATGATATTCTCGTGATTGAGGTTAATCCAAGATTTCAGGGGACGATTGAGGCGCTTGAGATTGCAACAGGCGATAACATCTTTCACGCACATGTAAAGGCATGCAGGGGTGAAGACTTTGAGATCAAAAAGCCGAGAAGGTATGGCATGAGAGCAATCTTCTATGCAGGAGAGGATCTTGTGATCAGAGAGGATCTGAGAAGATGGGGTTTTTCTGATGTGCCAGAGACTGGCAGGAGGATCGAGAAGGGCAAGCCTGTTGTGAGTGTTTCGGGATCGTCTAATTCGAGAAGAGGGGTTGTGGAAAAGATCAACTTTTTCTTATCAGCTTCACAATTACTGCAATAACAAGTCCTATCATCACAAACGGGATGATAAGCTACAGCTTGAGTCGAAGTCTTAACAAAAATATGAGATACCACAGGATCAAAGAGAATTTAAATCCTGTGATCTCGTGGTAATCATTATCAGGGAAGTTCACTCGGATAATTCACCCAAATGTGATCGTTCCATAACAGATGTTCTTCTCTGGCTGAATTCGTGTTGTCTCCATCTTGACCTTAAGGCCTGTCATCCCCATGAGGGCGGATTCGATCCAGCCTGCCTTTGCACGACATAGCGAGGATGGTACAGCACCTCTTGTGATTTTCCGTATCATACATCTTGGGTACGAAACCTCAAACTCGGTGGAACCATTGCTCTCCTTCTTCCGCTTTATCTGGATGTAGATATAAGGCCTCACATACTCTGCAAGCACCCTTAGCGCCTCCTCTGGATCGGGCACTGGTAGAAGCTTATCTGTGAGCTTTGCACCAATCTCCTCCCCAGCCTTGTACGCGATCTTATTCGCTTCCTTGGGTCCGTGCTCATCCGCGATTTCGTCCATTATGGTCTTCAATAGCAGACCCGAACCATATAACTCAAGCATATATTATCACCTCCCATATTTGTTATTATAAACTATGATAGTTCTTCGATAAATACTTTTGCATCAGTTCATAACAATGAGATATTCATCCTTCTTTAGCTGCTTATTCTTCTTTAATTCTGCATACTCAGATTTTTCAAGCTTAACAGACTTCGATTCTTCTCCTTTCTTTATTTTAACTATGTATACGCCGTTTTTACCCTTCTTAACCTTGCCAGCCACCCATACCTTTTTTCCAGCATTCTTTCGTTTCTTGATGATGAGAAAAGCAGCTCCACCTATTACAATCACTGCGAGAAGGTATGGGATCAGCCAGGTCAACCCACCCTTCTCAAATGTGATCGTGACTTCATCTGATACAATACCTGAAGAGCTGGCTGCGACTTTAACGATGCCTGCCTCTGATGCTGTGACGTTTACTGATGTGAACGCACCACTTGTGGTTTTACTTGACTCGTTGATCATGGCATCACCCGCAGTTATCTCAAATGTTACATCGGGTGCAGGATCGATCGGCACTCCAGCGATATCCACGAGGTATGCAGTGACTCTGGCACTCATATTTCCATCTTCTTTCGTAACGGGCAAATCTGCTTCAAGAACTATCCTCGAAGGATCCAAAGTGTTAGATGCTGCTGATTCACTGTTTGTTTCATCTGTTCCGCCTGTTTCATCTGAAGATGCGCCTTCTGAAGGTAAGATGGGTGAAGATGTACTCAACAGATCATGTCTTATCTTGATATAATCTGTAGATGAGACATTTCGTCCAACGAGATCATTGGCGGTTGTTATGAGGTAAATAAATCCATCAGTATCATTGGCGGATGTTCTTATCGTGAGCGGTCGTTTTGGATAGGTTGTGCTACCCGCACGAGCAACAATGAGGAGTTTGTCCCCGATCATGGGCGCAAAACCAAAATCATCATCAAAGATCTGCATCTTGCCCATATTATCATAGGTGTAATGGAATGATGCATTACCTATGGTAAGTTCGATGTGAACACCCGTGGTTTTCTCCAGTGGATCGTCGAGTTCAAGTGTGTACTGGTCAAGATCGTCTGCGTCTG
This sequence comes from Candidatus Syntrophoarchaeum caldarius, assembly GCA_001766815.1. NCBI lineage: Archaea > Methanobacteriati > Halobacteriota > Candidatus Syntropharchaeia > Candidatus Syntropharchaeales > Candidatus Syntropharchaeum > Candidatus Syntropharchaeum caldarium. The sequence goes on along the minus strand of LYOS01000004.1, from coordinate 161,850 downwards.
AATCTATCGTGGGTGGCTTTACAACCCGACCCAGCGTTGTTACGTACTCACCTGCATAGAGATCTCCTGATACAAACTCCTTAAAGCTCAACGAGTGATTGCTTGGCGGGATGGGGACCGACCCGAGCGGCATCGACTCCTCGCCATCGATCATGCCATCATCGTCAGTATCGCTATCGAGCGGATCTGTCACATAGCCATCCTCACCTTCCTGAAGTTCCTCAAAATCAGAGAGCCAGTCTCCATCGGTATCACGTTTCAGAGGATCTGTTGCGTATCTATTGACCTCATCCCCGTCACTTAAACCATCTCCATCGGTATCAAACCGGACAGGGAATGTACCCTCCTCGATCTCATCGCCGTCATCCAGACCATCGCTATCGGTATCGTTATTTAGTGGATCGAGGGGGTATGAATAATTTGTACGAAGCATCTTTAGGTAGGTTATATTATCACTCGTAAGCCTTTCTATGTCTCGCTCATCTGTAAAATCGATGTAATATGCTATCTCGATGAGATCACTCAACCCATCATCATCTGTATCCTCCCTGATCGGATCTGTGAAGAACCCGAAGAACCCTTCAACCTCTGCCGTATTTATGATTCCATCAGAATCGGTATCGCTTGATAATGGGTCGTAGCCGTTTTTGTACTCTTCGAGGTTTGAGAGCCCGTCACCATTGATATCAATACCTGCATCAAGCGGATTATCAGGATCAAACCCATAGGTAAGCTCCCATGAATCTGGTATACCGTCGCCATCGGTATCATGGGCTGCAAGCGCGGGAGAGAGCGTTATCTGGAAGAGGATCAAAAATGCTAAGCATGCTCCCAGGTATCTGTGATAAATCTTAACCCCTCACATCTCGCTGGTTAAAATTTATCCAAAGGTGTATAATAAAATTTTCTTACCGCCAGTAGGGATGGGGATAATAAGTATTTTCTTCGTATGGCAACTTCACCTCGTTGATCTCTTCCAGCGTCTCAATATCATTCATCTTGAGAAGCTTTGCCGAGATTGTGTAGAGCACATCGTCCATGTAGAGCGATCTTCGAACCGCTGATGGTGAGCCCCAGTATCCGTACTCATCCTCATCTCCCTCAAAGTGGCTGATTCTCCCTTTTAGGTCAAATCCCTCATCCACACTCAGGGAAAAGACATAGGCGCCCTGCCACACTCTTTGACGACTATACCCATCTTCAACCTCTCGAATCGGTATCACAAGCAAGTTCTTCTTCTTATCAAAGAGGAAAGCCTTGTGATCTCTCAGTGCTTCTGAATCGGTCCCCGAAGTTCCTATCTCGTATTTATCGAGCTGTTTGGGATCTGTAACATCACTTACATCGAATAACGCAAGCTTAACACCTTTGACTGAGACTCCACCCCACTCGTTTGAATCGGTCTCTTTTCCTATCCCGATTATGTGATCCTCATCATAGGGATGGAGATAATCAGAGAATCCAGGAATCTTAAGCTTTCCCAGAACTGCTGGATCGGTGGGATTTGAGAGATCTATCACGAACAACGGATCTATCCGCTTGAATGTTACCATGTAGAGCCTGTCACCCATAAAACGGGTTGAATAGATTCGTTCATTCTCTGCAAGCTTTTCAAGACTACCCACAACCTCCAGATCTTCATCAAGCACAAAGAGATTGTTGTACTCCACAGAACCCCTGTTCCTCATCCAGAAGCTTGTTGTTGTAGCAATCCTGAAGTAACCATTGTACTCATCCATCGAGAACTGATTTAGGGGATAGCCTTCAACCTCACCTCTTGCTTTATATTCGATCCTGCCGTCTTTGATCGCAAACTTCTGGATCACGGTCTTTCTCATCGCGGCCTCAAGTTCTGCATCCCATGCTGCAACTGCATCCTCGATTTTTTTGAGAAGATCATCCTTATCGCCTTCATCCATTGAGTTGTACATATCTTCGAGGATACCACTGATCTCATCCCACTTCTCATAGGAGTTGAGTGCATCATCCTCCTGAATCTTCTCGATTTCAGATCTGACATCAGGGGGTAGAAGCGGTACCACAACATCATAGAACCGCTCTTCCTGAAGTGCATCGTAATATCTGTATGGCGGGTTCTTCTGGTAGGTGATGTAGATGTTGTTTTTAGAGACGTAGAGGTTGTTTGAGTAACCCATCAGGAAGGTCTTCGCATTAACGTCATCCTCATCTGACATAATATCAATCGATGCTATTGTATTGAAGTTATAGCTATCCTCCGGGTTATCGAAGTAGTAGATATCAGGCTTAAGAACGGTTCTTGAGGACTCTCTCACTACAGGTAAGTCTATCACACCGCCATAGTAGTATGGATATTTGGTTGTTATGAGATATACGTAATCACCGATCATCCGCGATTGATAGTAGCTACCGCTCACAGCATAATCCTTCACCTCTACTGGATCGCTTCTATCTGAGATATCATAGATATGGAGATGTGTGTTCTCGATACTCCTGGGTCTTGGGATATAATCATATTCTGCGATCGTATAGACCTCTTCATAATCCTGTGTAAACACCACAAGCCGATCTCCATTAAGATACATATCCCGCGCCGTGCCGTCAATCTCGGTTTCAGAGACGATTCTGGCATCTTCTGCAGGGTATGCATCGATGATCACGAGTTTATCACCGCATATCAGATAGATGTAGCGGTCATCGTTCTTCACAAAATCGGCCTCATCCACACCAGCCACCTGGATATTTGTTGTGGAGTAGTCTTCGGCAACACTGGCTTCTGCAGGAACAGGCACAGGAGCGATCTCTTCCATAACCTTCGTCATATCAGCAGAACCTCTGCCACCATACCCGTATGAATAGATATTTCTATACTCTCCTGCTGCTTCAAGAAAATCGATAACCTCACCACTGTTGTTGAACTTCTTTAAATCCAGACCGGTTTCAGGTTCTGTACCGCTCAGTACATCATCAATACCATCGTTCCGTTCATACTCTGATAGACAGCCAGAGGTCAATATCGCAACCACGAGAAGAATAACAGCAAGGATCTTAAATTTCACAGACATCACCAGAATATTCTCGGTGATGATAAAATTTAAAGCTATCTTAAGCTACGAAACAGCTTGTAGTTATCTTTTATTCTTTTTCCTGCTCACCAAAATACTCAGCCAGTGGTTTTGATCCGTATGATGTAACCTTTGTATTGATCTGACTTATCGACTCAGAAATAGTGTTTCCACAGACCATCTTTCGATATCGCTTTCCACGTTCTTTTTCTCTGTATCCAACACCCCTTGTAAGAAGGACCTTTTTCTTAAACGAACCGGGAATATCGGGTCTCATCGGGAATCCATTAACATCAGTTCCACCTGTGATAAGCAGATTGTACCCATCAAGTCCTATTACCGCTCCATCGATTGTATCACCTATTGCACGTCCAAGGAACATTTTTGAGCCTGTTTCATCAAGCTCAAGCTGATATGCCTTCCCATCCTTTGGATCTGAAACCACAACCCTGAAATTTACCATCAACATCTCCTCATCACTATGATTGTATCCCTATAGCCCGGTACGGATTCGAACCGCAGTCGTGAGGTCCAGAGCCTCACATGATTGACCACTACACTACCGGGCTATCTCAATCAACTTCACGATCCATGCATATAAGTCTTACCTCAAATCAGATACACCCATTACGTTCGTACTACATCCTCGCTCCCACACATCGGACATTTAACAAGCACCATCGGATCCGCCTGAAATACATACTCACATTTGACGCATTTGAAGTAGACCATATTCTGGTTTATCTCATCTCCTGCCATTGACAACCACTACCCCTCAAGGCGCTGCACCATCTTAACCACGGACTCAACCGCACGCTTTGCATAGTCAACCCGCTGGTGTGCTTCCATTCGCGTCATTCCGGGCCCTGATATCCCAAGTGCCACGGGCTTTCCCATCTCAAGCGAGATATCCATGATCTTGCGGGCAGCATGCTGCACAACAATCTCATCATGTCCTGTTGCACCCTCGATCACACATCCAATCGTAACAACACCATCAATCGCATCATTACTGGCCAGTTTTTTGACTGCAAGCGGCATGTCATAGACACCGGGAACATAGATCGTCTCTGTAACCTCGGCACCGAGAAACTTTGCATGTTCATGGCCCAAAAGTTCCATCTGGTAGGTAATATCTCTGTTGAACTCTGAGACAACAAATCCAAGTCGCATAGCCATAGATTTCCTCCATTAACACATCTCATTTTTCACTTTTAGAACATAAATACCTATTGGATAATCAAAAACTCTAAATGTAATGTAAATGAATATGGATTGATGAAGCCCAAACTTCAGGTTGCGCTCGATCTTCTGGAGTTTGATCGTGCCATCCAGATTGCAAAGGAGGCAGTAGAGGGAGGTGCTGATTGGATTGAGGCTGGAACACCACTTATCAAGAGCGTGGGCATGGATATAATCCGTATTCTGCGCGAGAAGTTTCCTGATAAGACGATTGTTGCAGATATGAAGACGATGGATACAGGTGCGATCGAGGTTGAGATGGCGGCAAAGGCGGGTGCTGATATTGTCTCGATACTTGCTGCTGCTGACAACTCAACGATCGAGGATGCACTCAGGTCTGCACGGGAGTATGGCGTCCAGCTGATGGTTGATTTAATAAATGTACCTGACCCTGTCAAGAAGGCAAAAGAACTCGAAGAGATTGGCGTTGACTACATCTGCGTCCACGTGGGGATAGATCAACAGATGGTTGGCGTGGATACGATTGAGCTTCTTGAGGCGATCGTGAAAGAGGTTGAGACACCGCTTGCTGTTGGAGGTGGTCTTGATGCCGAAAGCTCGGCACATGCTATTGCAGCGGGTGCAGAAGTTGTGATCGTTGGTGGGAATATCATACGATCTGCTGATGTAACAGGTTCAACGAGATTGATCCGTGAAGCGATAGATAATGCAGAAATAACCGATAAAAAGCGTGAGACCATTGAAGAAGAAACTATAAGACTCTTTATGGAGGTTTCAACCCCGAATATCTCTGATGCAATGCACAGAGAGCCATGTATGCGAGGAATTCGACCAATATTTGAGGGGATCAAGGTTGCGGGCAGAGCGGTGACGGTTCAGACGTTTGGTGGCGACTGGGCAAAGACCGTTGAGGCGATCGATGTTGCAGGCGAGGGCGATATACTCGTAATCTTCAATGGAAGTGATTATATAACGCCGTGGGGTGAACTTGCATCTCACAGTGCCCAGAATCGAGGTATAGCTGCACTTGTAATCGATGGGCCTGTAAGAGACATCGATGACATCAGAGAGATGCGTTTTCCAATCTTTGCAAGTGGCATCGTCTCAAATGCAGGCGACCCCAAAGGATTTGGTGAGATAAATGCAGAGATCACCTGCGGCGGGGTAAAGGTTCGACCAGGTGATTACATCGTGGGTGATGACAACGGTGTGATGGTGATCCCTAAAGAGCGTGGATATGAGATTGCAAGACGGGCTATGGAGGTCAAGAAGAACGAGGATCGTGTGCGCGAGGAGATCAGACGGGGTAAAACACTTTCACAGGTTATTGAGCTTTACAAATGGGAGAAGAAGCAGAAATAATGAGTGGACTATCTGATGGAGGCTTTATTCTCGCCTTCAACTCAAATATCGATGCAATACTCAGGGTGAGCGACGAACTGCTTGAGTCTATAAGAGATACCAGTATCTACCCAGATCTCGTCCAGTCGATGAGAGAGGGGGTTGGGAATGAGGTCTCAGTCGATAAAGAGACGATCAAAAAGCTCAAAGAGATCTTTGATACATATCATGCAACCCGTAGAATCGGTGGAAATGCTGCGATAATGGCAGAGGTGCTTTCTAAACTTGGCGTATCACCGATCATCCTGAACCGTCCAGCACCATCTGGAGGAGAGCTCGTTCACTTCGTATTTGAGTTCGATCTCCCATCTGGTGGTAAAGAGCGATTCATCGTAAATGGCGGGCTCGAAGAGGAGTTTGTAATCGATCCAGCTTTTGTTGAGGATTCAATCCAGGAAGTAGATCACATGAGGGGCGCGATCATCTCTGGATTTCATCTTCTGCCAGATCATGGCTACAGCGAGAAGATTGATGCGGTTTTAGATCTTATTAAGCGGTGGAAAGATAAAAACCCCCGTCTTTTCATTCATTGCGAGCTTGGTGCTTTCAGAAGCCTTATTGTAGCGCATGAGCTTCTCACAAAGATCGGTGGATTGCTTGATAGTCTTGGTATGAACGGTGAAGAGTTTCTTGCCCTTGCAGAATCGAGTGGGCTTGAAATAACCCCAGGTGTGATGATCGATAGGGCAGGAGCGGTTATGGATCGATACAGCCTCAAACGGATCGTAATTCACACAGAAAAGTTCATCGTGGGTCTTGAGCAGGAAGGTATTTTAGCGGCATTTATCAGATCGCTTGATTTTGGTGCGGCAGTTGCTGCAGCGTATATCACAAAGGGTGAATTTCCAGATCTGGATGAGGTTTTAAAAGTTCTTCATGGGATTGCACCATCACAGAAAGCGGTGGTTGAAGGGGGGGGCAATCTTATTGCTGTGACCTGTGGGGTCTATCCTGTAAAATCGCTAAAACAGGCTGTGGGGAGGGGGGATGTATTCACCGCGGGTTATGTGCTTGGGATGGTCTCCAATCACCCGCAAAATTTTGTAGATTAGAAGAGATCAGCATCAAAGTCCACAACGATTCCTTTATCGGTAATATCATAGGGCTTGACATCCCTTGCGTGTTTCACGCCACGCATCTTTGCGATCTCAACTGCAAGGATCGATCGCTTCAGCGGTGCAGGTCGAATGTGCTGAAAGATTATAACACCATCTGCGATGTACTCGATCTCTCCATACTTTGATGCAAATGGGTTATCGGTCGAGATCTCGGACGTCAGCATGGTTGTTGCACCAGATGCCTGAATGATCGTGCATAATTTTGAGATCTCCCGTCTTCTACTTTCATCATCCCTGAAGTGCATCTCAAAGAGTGTTATCGGATCGATGACAATCCGTTTTGCATCAAATGTTTCTATGAGAGTGGGGAGTTCACTCTGCGCCCTGGTGAGTGATCTGCCGATATCTGCAGCATCCAGCCTGATGAGAACCAGCATACGATCTTTGATTGCGGATCCAAAATCCCAGCCTATATTTGATGCAATCCTGATAAGCTTATCCTCATCCTCATCAAAACTGATAAAAACGCCCCTCTCATCCTCTTCAAGCCCCCTGTTAATGAACTGCATCCCAAGTATCGTCTTACCGCTCCCATATCCTCCAAGTACCGCGATAATGTTTTTTTCGGGGATTCCGCCACCGAGCATATCATCAAGCCCTGCAACACCCGTGCTTATCCTTGGGAAGTCCAGTTCACTCCCCCCTTACCATCTTGATATTCATGACCTCAAAACCATTTCCTGGCGTGAATTTAGTTTCAAGACGGAGCAGCTTGGTTTCTTCCAGTACCGGGAGAAGTCCACGAAACTTCCTGATGTAAAGGGACCTGCGTCTGATCCTTGTCTCGGTTTCATCCCACCTGAACACGATCACACCGTCTGCACAGTCTGCAATCTCCTCTTCAATACCTCTGTTGAAGATGTCTGATGTCAGCGTACCGTAAACAAGCCCACCCCATCTTTTAGACTCTCTTTGAAGCCCTTTAAGAAAAGCTATAAGATCCTGCCAGCCCATAGAATCATAATAAAGCCGCACAAGGTCAGTGAGCGAATCAAATATGATAACACTCTCGTTTGCATTATCATTCAGGAATGATACAAGAAGTTCAAGAAAAGCATGCCGATCCCCGCACCCCTTCAAAGCTTCAAAGCTTGAGTCAAACTCAGGATTCCATGTGAAGGGCAGGGCTGAATTCTGGAAACACTCTTTTGAGAAGTCCTTGAAGATTATTCGCTGATCATTTATGATATTCTGCACTTTATCATCGAACGAGAGCGCGATCTCCCGTTTAACATCCGCTACAAGCCTGGTAAATGTTATGTAGCAGACTTTCTTCAGTGATATCTCATCGAGTAAACGCACGGAGTTTATGAGTGAGGTGTGGAGAAATTCCGCACTGCCTGCTCCAACCTCGCCGTGAAGCAGGATGAATGAACCCGATGGAAAACCTCCCCCAATCATCCTGTCCAGTGACTCTACACCACTCGGGATCACATTCAGGTCAAGCTCCATCAAATCGCCTCCCTCATCATCCATCATATATATATGGTTGAAGTGCATATAAATACCATAGATGTGGTAGAAGGTGATGTTTTGATACCAGATCCAATGAAGCTGAGAAAGGAAGCGCTGAAGGATATAATCCCTGTGAAGGATAAGCTCACGCAGATATTTGAGGGAGAAAAAGACGAGCGGGAACTGCTCAAAAATGCAGTTTACACAATCGGCGATCTGGAAAAGAGGAGAAAGAAGGATGCGAGGGTTCGCTGATGCCTGGCTGTATCAAAGAGTTTCAACTCATTTCGCCACTCTGCGACTGGCGTCTTTATCCGTGATGCGGCGTGATTGAGTGCATCAAGTGGATCTGTGAAGAGTCCTGGCTTTTTCCTTAACGTCTCCCTTACACCCTCACGTACCACCCACACTCCAAGCGGTGCCCAGTATGACGGATTAATCTCCCGAATGATGATAGCTGTTGCCTGTCGTCTGCGGGATTCAAGTTGCTCCAGGAGACCAAGACGGGCTGCATAGTATCCACCACCCAGTCTGGAATAACCTCTTCTGCCTTTATATCCTTCCCGATCTGCCTCGATCGCACCCTTTTCTGCCCAGAATGAGCGTGGCATCCAGATCTCCACGACCTCAAATGCAAAGATTGCAGGAAGCAGGATAATCTCAAAGTGGTTCTCAAAATGAGTGTGCGAGTACACTTCAATCTCGTTGATCTCCGGATAATCCCTTATTCTCTCGATGAGGTGCTTTCCCAGAATATCGTCAGTTGCCGTGATTGACCAGCGCGTTGGAACGAGCTTTCGCTTCTCACCAAGCAATCCAACCGAGAATAGTCGCATGATCTGATAGACCGGAATATTTGCACGATAAAGCTCATTAACCGCGATACTTGCGGTAATGTCAGTATCTGATGTTATGTACTCGACTTTTCGTTCAACCGAAGGGTTTGAGGTTATAGCAAGCTTATCTATGGTACCCGATGGCCCCATTGGAGTCAGGATACCATCAAATTTGAGATCCGCGCGGGGAGGCTTCAAAAACCAGACCTCGGTCTCAACTGGTTTTTTAGCACGGGCAATCTCCTGGGTCATTGAGAGAATGCGAGAGTTTCTGGCATCTATGGCATACGCATCCTTCACATTGAAGCCAGATGAAGATCGTACAAGTGAAGCTCGCATCCCGATCACATCCTCGATCGTAAGGTCTGCCCAGCTTGCAGGATTGTCGAAGTTTACAGGAGAGGGATCGGCGATCGCAGGCACAAGCGGACCCATTCTCACCACAGGATACCCCATTCTTCCGACAAAGACCGATGGCGGTGATTCACCAAAGAGCGAGTCTTTTATCGATGGCATTGCTTCAAAAGCTCGTAAGCGCTCGAGAATTGGACAATTTGGCCTTCCGCATAAGCCCTTGCCCTTGCAAGTTATGCATCGCATCCAGTAGAATATATGGATGACATAGTATTAAGATCATCGAAGGATCTTACACAGGTTCTCCTCGTATTCTTCTACGAAAGATATAAATTTAAAGATGCAATGGTATAGTTGGATGAAGGGGCTGTGGCCTAGTCAGGAATGGCGACGGGCTCCAGCGGTATATGATGAACAACGGGTCTGCTGAGTCAATGGGGGTCGGACGCGATCTCTGGATTATGATGATCCGTTGGAGCACTGATAATCGGAGAGACCCGTCGATCGTGTGTTCGAATCGCACCAGCCCCATTTTAATCCAAATAGAGGCATGAAAGGAGATCTCAAGATGGAAACAGCAAATCATGAAGCGTATGTGGTTTTGCTCGATAGGGCCCTGGAACAGACCCCCCGGGTTGTGGATACAACAGCGAGATTCACAATGCCAGAGCCGAGCATATTCATAGAAGGCAAGACCACGGTATTTGATAACTTTGGAACGATCGTTGACTACCTCAACCGTGATCCGGATCACATCATGAAATTCCTCTTGAGAGAACTCGGCACTGCAGGAAAAATAGAAGGTAGCAGAGCGATTTTTCAGGGAAAATTCAGCAAGATAAACATCAAAAATATTCTTGACGCATATCTTGAAGAGTACGTCATCTGTTCTGAGTGTGGTGGGCCTGATACACACCTCATAAAAAACGGACGGATAATGATGCTCAAATGCGATGCATGTGGTGCTCATCGATCGATCCTCAAGCGCAGCAAACCAAAGAAAGATGACAAAGCACCTCTCATAGAGGTTGGAGGGGTATATGAGCTCAGGATCGAAGATGTTGGACGCAAAGGGGATGGGATTGCAAGGATGGATAAGTACATCTTCTACATCCCATACAATAAGAAAGGCGAGGTTGTTAAGGTCAGAGTAAAGAAAATCTCTGGAACGCTTGTATTTACCGAACTTGCAGTCTGAATGGATATTCTAACAGGGGAGGGAAGAGAGGATGGAAGTGGAATTTACGAAGGTAGAAGGCACTGGTAACGATTTTATCATTATAAATGAGATCGAGGGTGAAGTCATTCCGGAGGTGGATAAGCCCACATTTGCACGGCGTGTTTGTGAACGGAAGTTTTCTGTTGGTGCGGATGGTGTGATATTCATATCTCCTTCAGGTATCTGTGATGTGCAGATGCGAATATTCAACTCTGACGGCTCGGAAGCAGAGATGTGTGGCAACGGTATGCGATGCTTTGCAAAGTACGTATATGAGCGGGGAATTGTGCAGGATGAAAAGATGACAGTTGAGACGCTTGGTGGAGTGATCACGCCCGAGGTTATCGTGAATGATGGAAAAGTTGAAGAGGTCAGAGTCATGATGGGAACTGCGGAGTTTGAGCGGGCGTTAATCCCGATGGAGGGTAGCGACGATTTTGCCATTGATACCGATCTACACATAAATGATGAGATTGGATCGATCAAGATCACGGCACTGAGCATTGGAAATCCACATGCTGTGCTTGTTGTGGATAACCTCTACGGGATAGACGTTGATAAGATCGGTAACCTCATCGAGAACCACGAGGCATTCCCAAATCGGACAAATGTACAGTTTGTAGAGATGAATGGTGTGAATGACGTTGAGATCAGGACGTACGAGCGGGGAGTGGGCGAGACGCTATCGTGTGGTACAGGTGCAACAGCTGCAGTATTTGCGCTGAGTAAACTGAAGATGATCGATCCTGCAAAAGAGGTCACGGTTCGCGCACTTGGAGGAGTATTAAAGGTATCGCTGGAGGAGGATGGTGCATACCTGACCGGCAAAGCCAACATCATCTATGACGGCAAGCTCAATTACTGATGAATCGGCGAGATATTTTTCTCACAATCGGAGGTTCTGACCCCTCTGCAGGTGCAGGTATTCAGGCAGATCTGAAGACATTTCAGGTGATGGGTGAGTATGGTGCCTCAGTTGTAACTTCGATCACCTCACAGAATACTTCAGGCTTTTCTGGCCGTTATGATCTTCCCCCTGCGATAATACAATCCCAGATTCAGGCAATCGTTGAAGATATGACGATAGCTGCAGTTAAGATTGGGATGGTGGGAAGTGGAGCAGCGATAAGGACAATTGCCGGGGAGCTCTCTACTATCGAGGCACCGGTCTTTCTCGATCCAGTCATTCTCTCAACAACAGGCGGTCAACTTCTTGATAGGGACTCAATAGATCTCCTGAAGGAGGAGCTTGTATCCATTGCTTACCTTGTAATACCAAACGCAAAGGAGGCAGAGATACTGACTGGCAGAAGCGGAGCAGATGCAGCACGGGAACTATCCCGGCTTGGTGCAGCAAATGTGATAATCACAGGCGGGGATACCGAAGGCACCGACTTACTCCTTGATGAAGAGGGTAACTTAAGTCTCATTGGTGAAGGTCTGGAGGTTGTTGAGGGCAATTTTCATGGAACTGGTTGCACATATACCTCATCCATAGCGGTAAATATCGTCCGTGGAATGAACCTTCTCGATGCCGCAGAAAGTGCAAAGCGGTTTGTGATGGAGGGCATAATTGATGCTTATCCTGTTGGATATGGGCTTATACCTGTCAACCAGTCGGCACGTTTAATCAGAACATCGAATCGTTACCTTGTGATCGAGGATGTAAAAAATGCCGTTTGCAGGTTGCTGGATCACAGGATCACCAGACTCCTGCCAGAAGTTGGATCAAACCTTGCAGTTGCGATCCCGAATGCGAAGGGAAAGGAAGATGTTGCAGCAGTTCGTGGCAGGATCGTGAAATGTGGTAACGCTGCAGTTCAGGTTGGACCTGTTGAGTTTGGAGCGAGTGACCATATCGCACGTATCGTACTTAGCATGATGCGTTTTGATCCAGATATGAGGGCATGCTGCAACATACGATACAGCGATGAGATAATAGATGTAGCTTCCAGTATCGAATTCCTGTCAGGATCATTCAGTCGTGAAGATGAGCCAGAAGGAGTGAATACGATGGACTGGGGTGTTACGTCTGTCATAAAAGAGTATGGGTGCATTCCCGATCTGATCTATGATAAAGGCGGGATCGGAAAAGAGGCTATGATAAGAGTGACCGGGAAAAGCGGGACTGAAGTTACCTCAAAGATAATAAAGCTCCTTGAGGCACTTTAACGCTTATTATTCAGGCGAACATCGGATCAGGTTCTTTAAAACTCTGCTTCTTTGTGGTTTCCTTACTCTCTGTGGCCTGTGTTGATAATGAACAGCCGTGACACTCCTTCACTGCTTTTTCCATTGCAGGGTTTAACGGCTCACCAAGCTCAGAGAGTTTGATGCCAACCGTATCAAAGAAATTCTTCTCGATCAGTTTTACTACGACTTCACTTAAGTTTGTTTTATCGGTTAGAAGTTCACCTTTCTCGCTGTATACTTTTATTGTTCCTGCTTTCTCATCTGTCACGACAAGCCAGTTTTTTTTGTTTGGCTGTGGCCATAACCATTTACTCATTTTTGAACCTCCTATCTTTACAATAGAGATACATTCCCCTGTTCATATATATAACTTTGTTCACCACGATGAGCGGAGTCAGTGCCCATTTCTGCTTCAGATATGAGCGATCAGAATGGTTGCATCATCCTCGCTCTTGGCATGTTTCTTCAGGATCTCTTCTGAGACAAATTGTGGATCTGCGCCCTTCAATTGTTCACGTGGACAGAGAGAAAGGTTGGATGATGAGATCCCATCCGTATACATCATGATGACATCCCCATGTATAAGCTGGTGTGTGAACTCTTTTATGGTAGGTAGAGTGTAACCCACAATTCCATCCATCGAGATGAGGTGTGTGCTTTGCTCATCGCTGATAACCATTGTTGCAATGTTGCCCACTCCCGCATACCTCAACAGAAGCGTGGAGAGATTGACCAGGGCGATTCCCATCACAACGCCACGTGTACGGCGAAGTGCATCGTGTGCAGTCGCGAAGATCACAGATAACGGAGCTTGATAGTATTCTTTGAGGATTGAGAGACACCTTTCTGATGCCGCTGCTGCAACCTTCCCATGTCCAAGCCCGTCAAAGATGGCAAGAAAGAGCATATCGTCCCACTGTTTGGTGAAATATCCATCACCATTCTCGAAGTATCCGTTTCTGGGACGTGTTGCAATCCCGATCTTCACTTCAGCCATTTCCTCACAACTACTGTGGTACCTTTATCCTGGACAGACTCGACATGGAACTCATCCATCAGCCGTTTTGCCCCCGCCATCCCGATCCCAAGCCCCCCTGATGTTGTATAACCTTCCTTGAGTGCCTTATCGATGTCTTCAATCCCTGGCCCCTCATCTTTGCATACAATCTCAATTCCTATTTTATCGCCTCTTTGGACCTTTCTGATCACAACCAGTCCACAATTTGCATGAACGATTATGTTGCGGGCAAGCTCTGAGATCGCGGTTGTAATTCGTGTTTGATCGAGCACCCCAAAACCCGCTTCAGCTGCCATCTCCCTGCCCACTTCGCGTATATAAATTACATCAACGTCTCTCTCCACCTTGAGAACTCGTTCATCGTCCATTGAATATTTCACCCGGACTTTTTCACATTGACTTTCAGCATTTCAAGTCCTTTCTCAAGGTTCAGCGCAGTTTTCACGCCCCAGCTCACACGAAGCCCGAGTTCCACCAGTGTCAATGCGACCGCAGGCTGGATACCAACCACAACCGTCTCGGAACCGAGCAACATCGATGCACTTGCAATCGAGTTGAGTGACCTTGCCATGTAACTGTCAACTGTCTTGAGGGCAGAAATATCGATGACAACCCCTCTTGCACCGACCTTCTTTATCTGATCCAGGATATCATGGCTCAATTCCTCAATCTCACGATCTGTAAGCTCGGTCTGGATGGTTACGATCAGAACATCACCGATCTTGAGTATTGGAATGATCATTGCTTATGCCCCTTTCTAACTTCTAATCCAAGTATTTCATCCATCAATTTGATTCCTTCCTGGAGTGTGCTCTTTGTTTTGATCATCGAAAGGTCAATACCGAGTGTTACAATCGTCTGGGCATTTGCAGGGCTTATTCCCGTGATTATTGTCTCAGCTCCGAGCAGTTTTGCAGCCATGACGGTTTTTAATATGTGATTTGCAACAGCTGTATCGATGACCGGTACACCGGTCATATCCATAACAACGACCGAAGCCCGTGTCTCGACGATCTTTCGAAGCAACTCTTCCACAATCCTCGATGCCCGATCTGAATCGATTACTCCAATCAACGGCATGACAAGCGCTTCATCTCGAAGCTGAAGGACAGGTGTTGAGAGTTCAAGCATGGCACGCTGCTGCTCGTATATCACTTTCTCCTGTTCTTTCAGTAGTGCCGATACGACGATTGAGAACATTTTGTTCGAGATCTGCTCGAAGTGTTCCAGCAAATCAAGGAGCTCGTCGAGATTATCACGGTATGTCATGAAGAGTTTTCTTATGCGAACATCCCGCAACTGCATGAAGCTCAAAAGGATCTCATTGACCGGTATGCCTTCAAGCGAGCCTTGTTTTGCGATCCTGCTTGCAAGCGCCTTGACCTCACTGTAATCCTCGCTCTTAAGGGCCATGAGACTTGCATGATAGACATACTTAAATTGTTTGGCTCTCTCTTCCTCCGAAAGCCCACTAACAAGCTTTAGCTTCTCCACCCTCTCAATCCAGCGATCTATCAATTCCTCTTCGCTCTCTTCGAAGAGGGCGACCAGTTTCGCTGTAACATTTTTATCGCTGACCATTCTCACATACCTCACGCACAGATCTATCTATATTTCACGTGCAAACATTATAAAAGCACCTGAACCAGTTACTATTCATCCTCATTATAACCCCAGATCAGCATCTGCTGCCCTCTGGCGATGGTGTTGCCATTTGCATCATTGACCGTGATAACTACTTTGATGTGATCCAAATCTTCTGGTAGTCTGTCCCTTCTGAACCCCAGTGTAAGCAGGTAATTACCCGCACCTCTGTAAGGAGTCGCTGCCCAGTATCCAACGTTCTCGAAGTTTATGATCATCTGACCATTCACGCTCGGAAACCCAACATCTGTACCAGCTGGTGCACGGAGTATGTTAACCTCAGAGGGGGTCAGGTTGATGGCAGTTATCACAGGTGTGCCATCTATAAGCTCGATTTTAATATCTGCCTTCACAACAGGGACAGTTGTTTGAATGCAGCCTGATGCTGCGAGAAGGAGTGAAAGGATGAGAAAGAGAACTGGATTACGCACCGAGATACCTGCCCAGTAGACTTTTAAAAATTCCAAGAATCGTGATATACTCTCTTGAAGCCTCTTCTGTCCCGTTCACAACTTTTGAGATCGGTGCTCCTGCACTCTGATACTGCTCGCCATACTGACCGTGACATGCCGTGCAGAGCATTTCGGTTTTACCCTCATGCACAACATGCGGCCCTCCTGTATGGCAATCATCGCACGTCATCTCGGGAACCATGAACCCTGTTGTGCTCTTCTTATGGCACCATGTGCACTCAACATTCGCATGGAGGAGGTGATACTGGTTTGCATCAAGTTCTGCAAGCTTGAGACCGGTATGACACCGTACACAGGGTTTTCCGTCATGTCCTTTGCTCACAAGATCCATATCCACCTTTCCAGAGGGTGAGTACTGATCTTTATGGCAGATACATGAGCCAAGAATACCATTTCGCTCAGATCGATCGGGAATTAGAACAGAATGGCAGTAATCACATGCCTGGGTTGGATGGCCACCCCCAAGTAGACGGGTAATCCCCGGCGGATAAACATCCTTTGCTCCCACGCCCTGCATGAAGAGTGGTGGGAGGATCATCAGAATAAGTATGAACGTGATCAGACAGGATGCGCGCATATAATCAATCACTCAGGTCGAATAGACAGGATGCTGCAAGGACGAGATCCTTATTATCGCATCTTGTTGCGTTCTTTATTGCAGTCGTGGGGTCTGCCAGAATCTTCGACACGATCGCACTGGTCAGGTCATTAACGATCTTTACCGTCTTTTCAGGGTCATAATTATATAGATCTATCATCCGCAGTGCCCGTTCGGTCTCTCTTCTACGTATATCCTCCGCCATCGTATAAAGTTGGTTCAGGATTCCGTCAGCCGCTTTCACCTTAAATTCATCTACGAGCCGATCATACTCTTCGGCTATGATCTGTTCAACCTTCTCAACCTCCATCTTGCGGCGTTCAATATTCCTCTCGCTTAATATACGGAGGTTATCAATATTCTGCAGGCTCACGCCCGGGATCTCGCCGACTTCCGCCTCTATATCGCGTGGATTTGCAATATCGATGAGAAGGAGTTTTTTATTACGCTCAGCCATCGCTGCTTTTACCATATCAGTAGTTATAACAAAATGCGGTGCAGAGGTCGCACTTATCACAATATCTGCAATCCCAAGGTATGATTCTATCTCATCAAACCTGACCGCAACCCCACCAAGTTTTTCTGCCATCACACGCGCGCGCTCAAATGTACGGTTTGCGATATAGATCGCCTCAAGTCCCTTTGCCGCGAGCGCCTTGCCGACAAGATTTGCCATCTCACCCGCACCGATGATGAGAATCTTCTTGTCAACAAGCTCACCAATTATCTTCTCTGCAAGATCCACAGCCGCAGATCCAATCGATATATAGCCTTTGTTGATATTGGTCTCTGATCTTACTCGTTTTCCAACCTGTATCGCCTTGTTAAATACATGATTTAGCTTAGGTCCAACTGTTCCACTTTCTTTGGCTAACTCAAATAGATCTTTGATCTGTCCGAGTATCTGATCTTCACCAACCATCATCGATTCAAGCCCAGAAGAAAGCCTCAATAGGTGAAAGATCGATCGTTTTGGATCGTGTATCTCGATGAGATCGAATAACCCGCCCTTCTTTGCCCTCGCAAGGATCCTATCAAAGACCTTGGTGGGTTCAGACGATACGATATAGACCTCGACACGGTTGCAGGTCTTGAGCGAGACACACTCTTCTACATGTTCATCCGATGCAATCATACGATTCAGGCTTTTCACATCTCCATGCCACGCCCGCTCAATATCAGCTATGTCAGCGGTCTTGTGGGTGATTAGTATGCTCCAGATCTCATCCATCGCGAGCTTCCCTCCGTCTAAAGCCTGACACCAGTCTTTTTATATTCCTTATCACTGAAGAGAATAATAAAAGTATCTATATTTATCCGCTCTGAGATTCGCTGGATAACTTCTTCACATTCTTTTCGACTCTTTCCATGAACCATTGTAAATAGATTATAATGCCAGTCATCCAACCTTGGCCGCTCATAACAGTGTGTAACCTCGGGAAAACTCGCACAGATCGAGCCAACCTCCTCCACACGCTCATCAGGAACATCCCATACACACATCGCGTTCGCGTTTATCCCGACCTTGATGTGTGCAATCGAGGCTGCAAAACGCCGTACTTTCCCTTCATCGATCAATCTGTTCAATCGGTCGATCACTTCACTCTCATCAAGTCCGAGCGATTCTCCAATCTCAGAAAACGGCTTTTCAACTATGGGAATGCCATCCTGAATTTTTTCCAAGATCTCACGATCCACCTGATCCATCTGCCAAACCTCACAGCCTGAATTCAACGCCTATCTTAAAAAGCCTCTTTGTTGGGAGTACTATAAGCGGGTATTCGATCTCTTCCCTGATCCTGCTTATTATACGATCGAGTTCATCGTTATCCTTCGCTGATACTGTAAACCAGAGATTGTAAGGTACACCCTCAGCAACCCTCAGATAATTGTGTGATACTTCTTCAAATCTGTTTATGAAATTTGCCACACGATCAAGCTCTTCTTCAGGGACTGCGATCGCAGCAAGCGTACCTACCATACCAAGTGCAGAAGCATCGAATATTGGGCCAATCCGTCTGATGTAACCTTTCTCAAGTAGTGACCGTATCTCTTCGATGAGCGTACTCTCCTCAAGCCCAAGCCGTTTTGATAACTCGAGAAAAGGTCTTTCAACGACTGGGATTCCTGTTTGAAGCTCGTTCAAAAGATTTTTTTGTAGCTCATTCATCCTGCGACCTTTTAATCGCTTTAAATACGGACTCCCCTACTGGAGTGGTTGGGACGTATGCACCACCTGTAAATATCAACCCGCACTTTGAACACTTCCAGATCCCGGTCCCCACTCTTGAAACGAATTGTTTATTGCAAGAGGGGCAGTTGTATGGTGCTCGCATCTGTTCTTCAACGTCAGCAACAAGTTTCCGTATCTTTCTACCGTATCTCGCCCCAAATCTACCCGCTGATCTGGATTTGCGGCCTTTCTTCGTGTACTTCTTAGCCATCCTTCTCCACCTATATGGTATCAAACATTTTAATTCTACAGGAGTTTAAATATCTTTAGTTTCAGATAATTGTAAATGTCAAAGATCTTCCTGCACTCTGCCTTCTTTCACTGCATTCAAAGCATCAGTAAGTGTTATTTTACCTTTGTAAAGTGCACTCCCGAGTATTGCACCACGCGCACCGCTTTTTTGTATTAACTTTATGTCATCGATTGTTGTAACTCCACCAGCAACAATAACGGGGATGTTGACAGCAGAAATGAGATCAACGATCGGATCGATCAGAATTCCACGCATGAGCCCCTCAACATCGATATTTGTAAAAAGTACCCATCCTGCACCGATCTTCTCAAAAAACTGAGCGAGTTTTGCAGGAGATTCGCCCGCGCCTTTCTGCCAGCCTTCAACCTGAACCTCGCCAGATCGTGCATCAAGTGCAACCATCACACGCTCGGCGGCATAGGTATGGACAAGCGTCTCCACAAAATCCGGGTTTTCGAGAGCAGCGGTGCCAAGTATGATTCGGGCCGCTCCTGCTTCAAGGAGCCTGGCAGCATACTCTACCGTCCTTATCCCCCCACCAACCTGCGTGGTGACACCCCGCCTTTCTGATAGATCGAGTATCTCAAAAATAATCCTGGTGTTTGTATTCTCCTCTCCAAACGCACCATCAAGATCAATTATATGAAGCGTATCTGCCCCCTCATCAATCCATCTTGTTGCAACATCCAGCGGGTTATTAATTGAGATGAGTTCATGCTCTTTAACCCCCTGAACAAGCTGTACGCACTTTCCAGCTTTAAGATCGATCGCAGGTATCACCTCAAATTGCATCAGAGATATGAGGATCAGGATGTATAAATTTATATATCCCTGAAGTCAACTCATCAGATGATGAAAGTGCTAATCTATCCTCCAAATAGCTTAATTCTCGCAGATCTTGTTGAACGAATGGGGCATGAAGCGGTTGTACTGATGAAACAGATTGCAAAGAAGGTTAGAGATCCAGAACTTGACTCTCCACCGATTAACATTGTCGAAGAGGACCTCAAACGTGCACTGAAGTACCTCTCGGTGGAGGAACCCTCCGGTGTCCGTGGGCGCGTTGGGCTGATGATACCGCTCGTTGACGAGGCAGAAGCTGCGATCATCGTGGAAGATGCCGATCCAAGCTTTGGTTGTATGGCCTGCGCGGCTGCAAACGACTACATCGAGTATATGATACGATCAAAAGGCGTTCCAACGCTCATTGTTCCGTATCCTTATGATGAGGATGCGGCAAAGATACTGGTTCAGAATGTCACTGATTTTCTGAGATCGCTGGAATCATAGAGGTGGTATAAGATGGCAAATGAAACAAGGATAGCCCAGATTTCGTGTGGTACGGAGTACAGCGGGGTTCAGGGTAAGCTCAATGAGGTCGCCGAACGATCAGGCATCAAGCTTGTCTATCCCGAGGTTGAACTCGATAATGTGGCAGAAGCCGTGCGAGAGTTTGGATACAGGGCAAAAAGTCCAGGATTGAACCTCATGATCGCGCGTGCTCTCTCAGTTCTTGATGATATCAGTGTGGTGGATGGAGTGCTACTTCTGACGTGCTTCAAGTGTGCAGAAGGCTCGATCGTAAAGAACGAAATACGGAAATTTCTCCAGCGTGAGACAGATCTGCCTGTCATCACCTACTCTACCGTTGATCATGTGAAAGAAGGCGGGCTTATGATCAGACTTGAGGCGTTAAAGACGCTGGTTACGCGAAAGACCCTCCTAATGCGAACAAAACAGGAAGGGATAACGATGGGCGTTGACAGCGGTTCTTCAACGACAAAGTGCGTGATAATGAAAGAAAATGAGGTTATAGGCACGGGCTGGCTTCCAACGACCGAAGTGGTGGGGAGTGCAAAAAAAGCTATAGACCTCGCACTGGAAGATGCTGGGATGAAGATGTCTGAGATTGGGGCCGTGGCTGTAACAGGCTATGGCAGACATGTTGTGGGGGATGAGATTGGTGCGGATCTTGTGCAGGAAGAACTTACCGTGAACTCCAAAGGCGCCGCATTTCTCGCAGACAGACAGCGGGGCGAGGCAACGGTGCTTGATATTGGGGGGATGGACAACAAGGCTCTCACACTGAACAATGCAATTCCTGATGACTTCACGATGGGTGGTGTCTGTGCCGGTGCATCAGGGCGATTCCTTGAGATAACAGCAAGACGTCTCGGTGTCGATATCTCAGAGCTTGGTGATCTCGCACTCAAAGGTGATGCAAGTAAGATCGTGATGGATAGCTATTGCTCGATATTTGGCATCCAGTCGCTTGTATCTGCGCTTGGTGAGGGTGCGTCGAAGGAGGATGTTGCAGCAGCTGCATGCAGGAGCGTGGCAGAGCAGGTTCATGAACAGCAGCTCCAGGAGGTCGATCTCAGAGAACCGATCATTGAAGTGGGGGGCACGGCACTCATCGAGGGGCTTAAAGTTGCATTCGAGGATATACTCGGGTTTGATATTATTATACCGCCATATCCACAGTTTGCGGGAGCGGTCGGAGGTGCGCTGATTGTATCTGCGTTTGTTGAGTAAATTATGCAGGATACGCCTGTTACGATTATAATATGTGTACACCAGCGTTACAAGGATCTCATCGAGGCGATAGAGAGTTTGCGCCGCCAGACGTACAGTAATTTCGAGGTGATAGTCGTTGTTGATGGTAACAGGGAGCTTTATGATCGGGTTCTAAATAGTGGGGTCGAGATCGATAAAATCATATTGAATGAGGTAAATTTAGGGCTTTCTGAGAGTAGAAATCGTGGAATAAAGGTGGCGGAAGGAGAGATTATTGCCTTCTTCGATGATGATGCGATCGCAGATCCTGAGTGGCTTGGGGAACTTGTTAAAATGTATGAAGAGCATGATGCGATCGCAGCAGGTGGAAAACTACTTCCTTTATGGCTGAAAAAGAAACCAATCTTTCTACCAGAGGAGTACTACTGGCTCATCGGGGCAACACACAGGGGCTTTCCTGAAGAGGTGTGCGAGGTTAGAAACACATTTGGATCGAATATCAGCTTCAGATCTGATGTAATAAAGAGTATGGGTGGGTTTAGGAGCGAGATGGGACTGCGAGGAGGTGGGCAACTCCAGGGCGAGGAGACTGAATTTTGTGAACGGATGCAGGATAAGTTCGGGAAAGGCGTTATCTACAACCCGGATGCGATCGTCTATCACAAGATCTTCCCTGAGCGATTGAGGATGCGATTTTTATTGAGAAGAGCTTTCTGGCAGGGCTACTCAAAACAGATGATGAGGGGAATGGGATATTTAATTGAAGAAGAAAGGGGTTATTTAAAGCAACTTCTATTCAAGAGCGTGCCTTCTAAGCTGAAAAGAGGTAAGGTGGGAGAATTGGGTTTCATACTGGTATGTACGGCGAGCGTGGGTCTCGGGTATCTGTATGGTTACATTGACCAGAGGAGAGGGTAAAACGAAGATCTGTCTGATCTCAAAACAATTTTATCCTGCAACAATCGGTGGAGCAGAGCTATACATGTATGAGATCTTCAAACGAATCAGGGAGGAAAATAAAGTCACGATCCTGACCTATGATGATGTGGATTATGAGGAGGCAGAGGTCATTCATCTACCAGGAATCCACTTTGCCATCAGATCCTTTCTCTTCAGTATCATCGCCGGGCTTAAGGCAAGACTTGGGGATTATGATGTGGTTCACATAAATGGATACTGGGGCGAGTTCTCGGGTTTATTTGTGAAAACTGCGATCGTGACGGTGCATGATGTGGGGTTTCTGGGAAGGAAGGGTCTTCTAAATAAGATCAGATTTTTCCTCCTCGATAAGGCGATGAGAAGTTCCAGGAAGGTTATAACAGTCAGCGAGAGGTCAAAAAAAGAGATACTCAGGGGTTTTAAGATAGATGAAGAGAAGATCAGGGTTATACCAGCTGGAATCGATCCTGAAAAATATATCACCTCAGCGCCGCCTGGTGATGGTAAAGTGATTCTATCGTTTGGAAGGTTTGCAAGGAATAAGGGATATGAGTACCTGATTGATGCTTTTAAGATTGTGAACGAGCGTATTGAGGATGCACACCTTGTGATTGCAGGTTATGCAGAGGATAAATCATATATAACTGAACTTGTGGACAGAACTGGAGGGATGAAAAACGTCCAGATCCTGCAGAACCCTTCAGAAGAGAGAAAAATCCAGCTCTTTGCTACATGTGACATCTACTGCCAGCCAAGTATCGCGGACGAGGGTTTCGGGATCACGATTTTAGAGGCAATGGCGTCATCGAAACCCTGTATTGCAACAGACATCTTTTCAGGAGTCGGACACCTGCCAGAGGAGTTTCTGGTGAAAGCAGGGGATAAAGATGAACTGGCTTCGAGGATCATCGAGATTCTAAATTCAGATTACAGAACGATCGGAGCAGAAATGAGAAGAAGGGCTGAAAAATATTCATGGGATAACATAGTTAGGGAAACTTTAAGCCTGTACAGGGAGGTTGAAGCTTAAATATGAAAATCATCCACTGGAACATCTCCAAGAAAAGCCATCCAATGTATGCACTGCGAAAGTATGAGGATGAGCTTTTTCGCCATATGAAAGGGCTGAAGCATGAGTGGGATATAGAAAGAATAAGGCGAAAAGAAGGAAAGATTCTCGGAAGCACCGTCTTCTCCTGGCTCTTCTACAACTCTAAAGATGCCGATCTTGTCCATGCAACATCACAGACCGTAGCGCCTGCTGTTTATTTTCATAAACCACGAAGATTCATCGTAACCGTGCACGACTTAGCACCTCTTGTTTACCCTTCCGAGATAAGCGATACTTCGTTGAGAATCCAGTTCATGCTAACATCAGGAGCACTCAAAAAAGCAGATAGAATAATAGCAATCTCTGAGTTCACGAAGAATGAGCTCATGAGGCTTCTGGGATTCGAAGAAGAGAAGATCAGTGTTGTTCATCAGGGTGTTGATCACGATAAATATAAGCCAATGGATAGAGTTAGATGTAAAGAGTACTTTGGTTTAGATCCTCGTAAGAAACACATACTTGTTGTATCATCCAGTCTGGAGCACAAACGGATGGATCTTGTAGGGAAAGTATTTAATACTGTTAGAACGGTAAGGGGGGGTGTGGAAATGATAAAGGCGGGATATGGTGAGTCACTTGAGGGTGAGGGTGTTGTAAGCATGGGTTGGGTTCCAGAAGAGGAGATGCCTATGCTGTATAACGCAGCAGATGTTTATCTGCATACATCTGAGTATGAGGGCTTCGGGCTTCCGATACTTGAGGCGATGGCGTGCGGCACCCAGGTTTCAGAGACAGATCTCTCATGTGCAAGAAAAGTAACAGATTCCTGATGGAGCATAAATGAAAATAGCTATCGTATCCAGATACTTCCCACCTAATATACGGGGCGGTGGAGAGATAAGTGCATATAATCTCGCACAAGCACTTACAGAAATTGGAGTGGACGTACATGTAATAACATCCACTAATATATACCAATTAGAGGATTCCAAGTTTACTCTGCATCCAATTATCAAAAACGTTGATCTGACAGGCATATTGAATTATCTCAGCAGAAATGAGATTTTTTATTGGAATTCGTATAAAGCAGTGTCTAAGTTTCTGGCAGATGAAGATATAAATGCGGTGCATGCTATGAACATGGATTCTATTCCAGGTGCGGTGCTCTCAGCAAAAAGATATAGAA
Organism: Candidatus Syntrophoarchaeum caldarius; assembly: GCA_001766815.1. Classification (NCBI taxonomy): domain Archaea; kingdom Methanobacteriati; phylum Halobacteriota; class Candidatus Syntropharchaeia; order Candidatus Syntropharchaeales; genus Candidatus Syntropharchaeum; species Candidatus Syntropharchaeum caldarium. Next base: position 137,115 of record LYOS01000004.1, on the reverse strand, counting down.
TACCCTCAGTAATAACCATAAGTAGCCAGTGGCTAACATGCCCAACTGGATACATGTTAAAATCATATAATGAAGTGTGCAATGGTGAGTGTAGCTTTTTAAACACCGTAAATTGCTACATGCATTCACCAACACCAAATATTTATGAAAAAATACTTGGACCATTGTATGCCCCAATACAAATGCGTGAAAGGAGAATAGCCGTGCGAAGTGTAGGGGCAGTTGTGTGCATATCTCAAAACGTCAAAAGTTATGTAGAGAAGATATTTAACATTAACAACAAAATCTTATACGTCATTCCAAATATTGTTGAGGTAGATAAATATGAAAATAAAAAAGTGGTTGAAAAATTACACAGTAATATCTTGTTTGTTGGCGCTCTCGGAAAGTTCAAGGGATGTGAATACGTAATTAAAGCTATGCCGGGAATTTTAAAAGAATTTCCAGACTGCATACTAAGGATCATTGGCGATGGCGAAAGATACAAAGAATTTGCAGAACTTTCAAAGAATTTGGAAGTTAACCAAAACATAATTTTTGAGGGGTTTATACAGGCAGAAAAAATGCTTGATTACTACAACTCAACTGATATAGTTGTTTTTCCTTCTGTCGTGCCTGAGACATTTGGGAGGGTGGCTGCTGAAGCGATGGCTGCGGGAAAGCCAGTGATAGCATCAAACGTGGGTGGAATTCCTGAAATTGTCGAGCATGAGGAAACGGGGATATTAGTAGAACCCAAAAATCCAAAACAAATAGCTGATGCTGTGAAATATCTTTTGGGGAATCCTGATGTTGCGAGAGAAATGGGGAAAAGAGGCAAAGAATTGGTTAAGAAGAGATACTCGCCATCTATCATAGCAAAGAAACATCTTGAAGTATATGAGAGGTTATCATTGTCATGATGAAATCATTGAGATCGAAAATAGAGGATAAAACCGCTAAGATATGCATCGTGGGTCTCGGCTACGTAGGGCTTCCATTAGCAACAGAGTTTGCAAAAAGAGGTTTTAATGTCATAGGATTCGATACATCCAGAGAGAAAGTGGAGGTGCTGAAGAACGAAATAAGGGCAGGTGCATTAAGTGAGAATTTTAAAGTAACCGCCGATCCTGACATTGCATACAAGAATGTGAATTTTATAATTATCTGTGTTCCAACACCAATAACGAAAACAAAAGAACCAGACCTCAAATATATTATTTCCGCGGCTGAGGGCATTTCAAGACACTTACGGAAAGGTATGTTCGTTATTTTAGAAAGCACGACATATCCAGGAACGACAGAGGAGGTTTTGATTCCAATATTAGAGCGAAGTGGTCTGAAGGCTGGTTTTGATTTCGGTGTTGCATATTCACCCGAACGCATTGACCCAGGAAATAAGAAATACACCATTAAGAATACACCAAAGATCGTCAGTGGTGTAACAGGGGAGTGTACTGATATTTCAGCACAGCTATATGCACAGATAACCAAACCGGTGAAGGTATCATCGCTGAAAGTAGCAGAGGCGACGAAGATAGTGGAAAATGTTTTTCGCGCTGTCAATATAGCACTGGTGAACGAACTTGGGCTTATATTCGGGAGAATGGGGATTGATACCTGGGAGGTGATCGAGGCGGCATCCACTAAACCCTTCGGATTTATGCCTTTTTATCCCGGTGCTGGTGTTGGCGGGCATTGCATTCCCATAGACCCATTTTATCTATCGTGGAAGGCAAAAGAAGTGGGGTTAACCACGAAATTCATTGAATTAGCGGGTGAAATCAACCAGAGCATGCCGAATCATGTTATCAATCTGGTCATTAGAGGTCTTAACGATGTGGGGAAGAGCGTTAAGGGCTCTAAAATATTCATATTGGGGATGGCGTATAAGAAGGATGTGGATGATACACGAAATTCGCCGATGGTTGAAGTTGCCAAGTCACTTATTGAACTTGGTGCTGTTGTGAGATATAACGATCAATATGTTAACACAGTTGCCATCAAGGATAAAGTTTTGAAATCCGAACCAATTGAAAGTGTCCATGATAGTGATTGTGTGATAATCGGAACCGCTCACAGCTATTATAATAAAGAAAAAATTCTTACCTATTTAACCGAAAAAATAGTTTTAATTGACTGTGTAAACTTTTTCAACCCAATCGAGGTAAAGAATATCCAAATTTATAAAAAAGTGGGGAGTGGCAATGCAAATTAAATCTATTTCCACACACTGAGCAAACGACCATTTATGGATTAACCGAAATCAAAACACTATATAGCTTAGCAAATAACATATTCAATAATCTTTATCATTTCTTTTCCAATTTTCTCTGGGCTAAATCGTTCTTTATATAATTTATAACCGTTTTTGGCTATATTTTCTCTTAATTTCTCATTATCTTTCAATTCAAGTATTGCGTTGGCTAATGATTCTGGGTTTGCCATTTCACATAATAACACATTTTCTCGGTTTGTAAACGCCTCTCTAATTGCTGGTGAATCTCCAGTGATTAGTGGTTTTTTCATTGCGATTACTTCGTATGCTTTGTTTGGTATCACTCTTTTAGCCTTATTTGTATCTCCAAAAATGCCTAAATAAACATCTGCTTTGGCTATATGTTTTGGTAATACTTTGAAGGGCATCCAATTCTTAAATATAATATTTTTAACATCCAATTTTTTAGATAAAGCTAAATCAACATCGTATGTCTGTCCTTTTCCGATTATTTCAAATTGAATACTATGTTCATTTTCTAAAAGCTTTGCTGCCTTAATAATGTATGAGATTCCATGGAGTGGGAGAAAAGATCCGTGAAAGACGACTTTGAAAGTGTCATCTTCTTTTTCAGAATCTCGTGGGTAAAATATATCCGAGTCTGCCCCTATATATACTGTCCTCATTTTAGTGATAGGCACGCCAAATTCTTCATTAAAATATTTTGCATGTTGATCTGTATCCGTGAGAACTATATCTGCGAGATAACAAGAATACCTATCTAAATAATATAGTATAGAAGCTTTAATAGAGCCCTCTTTTACTGATTTTTTATCAAATACTGATGTATCGTATAAAGATATAAAAGGGTCAAAGATCAAATGTTTTTTTCTCATTTTTGATAATATCTTTCCCAGCGGCATTATGGGCTGTCCAGACTCTCCCACAATCATTACATCATAATCTGCAATTGATAAATGCTTCTTAATAAGTTTCAAATATCTAAAGAAAATTTGTGACCTATCATTACATTCGACCACATCTACGCCATTTTTCTTGAGACCTTTTATTATAATCCGGTTACGTGTATACGTTTGCTCATAATTTCCGAAGTAACATACTTTCATTAGCTATCACCTTCTTTTAGATATTTCATATATATCTCGTAATTTTTTATTTCTATTATTAATTGAAAACTTGCCTTCTTGAATTTCTTTTTTTCCGTATTTACCCATTCTTTCTCTTAATTTTGCATCTTCTATAAGAATAGATATTTTCTCAACCAATTTTTGTACAACCATTTCTTCACTATTCTTCTCTAATATATTTCTTATATCATTAACGCCATTTTTTAAAATTAAGAATTCCTTATTGTATTGAGAAACTTTCGTAGGAATCAAAAAGCCATTTTTTCCATCTTCTATAATTTCAGGTATTGCGAACACATTCGTGCTAACTATTGGAAGTTCGAAATTCATAGCTTCTAGTAATACCATTCCAAATGTATCTATACGAGTTGGAAAGACAAATATATCAGCATTTGGATAATAATTCTTAAAAAGATCGTACCTAGAGATATAAGAGTCAATTATTTTTATATTATCGTAATCTTTATATTGATTTTTTATATATTCTGGCACATCAGAAATTAAAATCAACTCTAAATTATCGTATTTTTTATCTAAAATTTTGAAAGTATCCAATACTTCTTTACCACCCTTCACTATAAATCTAATACCAACAAATAAAATCTTAAATTTATCGTTCTTTGATTTTTTAAATGTCTCATTGTGGATAGCTGGGTACACAACTTCTGTTTTATCCTCTAATTTAGAAAAGTCAATCACATTTTCAAGACTTTTCTTCGCTGCAAAACTCCAGGGTAGAATTCGCTTGCAGTTCTTAGAAGAAAGTAGCTTCTCAATTATCCTCCTATTCCAGCACCGCCTCACGCTTTGATGATGAAAATGGACAAATGCACCTGCATGCTCAAAATCAACAACCCACGGTATTCTATTGAGTATCAGTTGTTGATGAGAATGGGTTAAATCTGCATTTCTTGATGCGATTCCTATGTTGAGTAATTTACAGTAATACGTGCCAGCACCCAAAAGGCGGTCTATTGATAATTTTTTTGTTGGGCTATGCAAAAATGTGCAATTTTCAGGCGGATAATCTATGAGCTCCTGATATACTGAGTGTGTACCGGATTTTGCACCTTTTAAAAGTATTTTTATATCGGATGGCATGTTTAACTACTTTCTTACAGCTTCCTCATAAATCTTTTTCAATTTCTGATTTCGTTTGAAGTATTTTCAAATCCTGATTTTCATCCTTATTTAAGCTGATTTTTTCACACATGCGACTCAACATAGCCTCTTATATAGTTCTATAATCCTTTTAGATACACCCCTCCAGTCGAATTGCTTTACAAACTCCTTTTCATATACTATGGTCTCGTTGTATAGTTCATTATCTGAAACCAGATTGTCAATTGCATCAGCCAGCCCGCCTGCATCTCCATAAGCAACTCTGAGCTTTGGATTTCTTATGAGTTCCTTATGTGCTCCAACATCCGAAGCTATTACAGGAACACCAACTGCCATAGCTTCAATAACAACTTTACTAAAAGTTTCATAATAACTTGGCATTATGAAAATATCTGAATTAGCCATTATTTCTAAAGCTCTCTCATTTGGAACCATACCAAGAATCTGTATTTGATCTCCAACATTTAGTTTTTCTGCAAGTTTCATTATTTTGTTAGTTTCACCAACATCTCTCCCAGCTGCAACCAACTTGCAATAACACCCCCTAGATTTTAGTATATTTAATGCTTTTACAATACATGATAAGCCATTTCCTTTGCTGCTAATTTCACCAACAAATGATAAGTTTATATTTTTATCTAATTTAGTTTTATCAACTACTTTTTTTATATGTATTTTGGATAAATTTATACCATAAGGTATGACCACACTTTTTACATTAAAATCTTTGTAAAGTTGTTTCTGGTCAAAAGAGGATGCAGCTATTATTTTGTCACAATTTTTTATAAGATATGTAGATATTTTCTTTTTATTTAACCAAAGCCTTAAATACAATAGGGGTTTTACTCTTGCAGAACTGGAACGAACAGTTAGCCCAATCGGGTGATAGAATGGGGTTATAACCGTAGCTTTATTATATTTCTTGGATATTTTTAAGTAATATACTGAAAACTGTCCATCTAACCCACAAAAATGAACTACATCGGCATTAATAATTTTTCTATCCATCGCAGATTTTTCAGCTTCGGAAATTACTGAACAAGCAAAGCCCTCTTGTCTAAGTGCTTCTGCTAGCTCAAATACATAGAGTTCGATCCCCCCAATATGTGGGGGGTACATGCGCTTAGCAACAAAAACTATATTCATTTATTACTCACCTTTTGCATTTCAAATGAGATATCTATATCAAAAGGTATCATCCCTAAACAATATTCTGCATATCCCCCCAGCTTATTACAAAACCACTCTAAGAACTTTGCACATGCATCAAGTAAAATAAATTTAAATGGAGATGTTATTATAAATCTATTACGTATAATGTTAAATCTTACTGATGAGTAATAGCTAAACTCTTTTTTTTCAGTGAAATAAGTCATTGTATGAATATTAAATGGTTGATGGTGAGTAAAATCAGAATAAAACGCTACACTTCGCCCGTGACATACTTCACCTATCAGTTTACCTCCAACCTTTAATACTCTATAAATTTCGGACATTGTTTTCAATAGGTCGGGCGAATGCTCTAAAACCTGAACTGCCAATACTTCGTCAATCGATTCGGATTTAAAAGGAAGATTATTCATATCAGCAATAATGTCTACGCCTTCTACTTTAATTCTATCTATTCCAATATACCCATGATGTTTGGTTTTGCCACATCCGATCTCTATTTTATTAATTGTATTCATAAATTGCTGCTCGATGCCTGATAGAATTTTATGCTATTTTTACTTCTTCTTATTGCCTCTAATATTCTGGTTGTGCCCAGTGCAGTGACATTCCCGGTATATTCGGGACTATCAAAACTTACCCGCACATGACTCTGCGCGCCCAGATGATATACTTCGTCAGGTTCTATGTTGTAAATTATATTTGAAATCTGCTCAGAATCCGAAAGGTCGCCGTAATGCAGGAATAATCTTGCGTTCGGATCGTGCGGATCAACATAGATATGGTCTATTCTACTTGTATTAAAGGTGGACGACCTTCTGATAATACCGTGGACTTCGTATCCTTTGCTCAGTAATAGCTCAGCCAAGTAAGAGCCGTCCTGTCCTGTTATGCCGGTGACCAATGTTTTTTTCATATCTACTACCCTCAATAACACTATACCTATAAATACCTTGCATATAAATATTTTGTTTGATGTATTTATGAAAGTAGGAATCACAACCGAGTACATGGATAAGCGAAGAACGGGTATAGGCAACTATACGAGAAGCCTTGTCAAAGGTCTTTTGAAGATAAATAATGATTATGATATTGACATTTATGCGATCCATTATATGAACAATCCAGACCCACTGTATCTTAAAACAAATGAAGTAATACTTCCGCTGTTGCCCATCCCTCCACGCAAGGCTCATACAAACATGACTAAATTGCCCTTACACTTAAAAAGGGAAGGTATTGATTTAGTTCACGTCACTGCGCCAAATCCATCTAATAACATAGGTATTTTATTTTTTAATAATAAACACAAAAAAGTTTTAACAATCCATGATTTATGTCTATTAAGTCCAGCAGCAACGAAAATATATCATAGAATCTGGAGACTAACCCTAAAAATGATTGTAAATAAAATAGATAGGATAATTGCGGTCTCTGAGAATACCAAACGTGATGCAATAGAATATCTAAAGGTTCCAGAAGATAAAATTAGGGTGATATATTTGGCACCTGATGAGAGATTTAAAATTTTAAATGATACAAAAATAGATTATATCAATTATCCTTTTATTTTGCATGATAATAGCATTCATCCAAATTTAATCAATGCATTTTATAAACTCAAAAAGAGAGGGATAAAACATAAGTTATTGGTTTTTGGTGGTATGGATAGATCTACCAGAAAAGACAGAGAGGATTTAATAAAAAAAATGGGTCTGCAAAAAGACGTTTTGCTGCTTGGGTATGTTTCTGATGATGAATTGGTAAAACTTTATAACCTCGCGGATTTATTCGTTTTTCCGTCTGGCAGGTGTGAGGGTTTCGGTCTTCCACCACTTGAGGCGATGGCTTGTGGTTGTCCTGTCATAACAGGAAATATAGGAACGATGCTGGAAGTTGTAGGAGATGCTGGTATTATGGTTGACCCATACAATATCGATGGATGGGTAAAGGCAATGTATGAAGTTTTAACAAATGAAGGTTTGAGACAGGACTTGATTAAAAGCGGTTTGAAAAGAGCGAAGATGTTTAGTTGGGAGAAAACGGCAAAAGAAACGATAAAAGTTTATGAAGAGGCGTATAACGGGTACGGCTGAAATTTAGGATATATGGCAAATTTTTAGCGAAAAATCTCTTAAATGTTACTTCTTTTCCTTATTTCTCTTATTCCCTCTTCCCAATTCACTCTTAGCAAAATTATACGCTTTTATCAATCGCTCCTCCTGTCCAACAATTACACCCAAATATTTTATATCCTCTTTTTCAATCCCTCTCATCGAGAACATTACGGAAATATAAATAATTGTAGCCATTAAAATTTCTCCCAACCCGATTAGTATCGTATTAGGTCTTGGCACTAAATAAAAGAATAAAACCATCACTGAAGAAGAAAACAACGGCTTGTATATCGTATCCAGGCTTGGAAATACGTTTAAAACTTTTCTAGACAAAAATCCAAGAGAGGTGATATTGAAATACCTCGAGATTACAGTTGCAACTGCAGCCCCAGCCATGCCAAACTGCAAGATTAAAAAATAATTAAGAATTGTATTTAATGTGGACGAGATTATGATAAGTTTTGCCGGGTACTCTGGCTTCTCCTTTGCATTAAATAAAGTGCCGAAGAAATCTAAAGGTGCTATTATTATCAAAAGTGATAGTATGTAAGTTGGTAAAACGGCAGGCAAATAATCAATTCCATACACGACCCTTATAACCGGCTCTGCTATGAAGAGTAATCCAAACGCAGATGGAAAAGATAGTATCGAAGAATACTTAAATACCTTCTTGAATGCGTTCTCCAATTCATCTCCTTCCAACTGCGTGAAGACTGGAAACAACACTCCTGCAATAGAGACCAATCCCGCAAACGCAAATACGATGTTATAACCTGCTCTGTAAAAGCCAACATATTCTACGGGCATGAAAATTCCAAGCATGATGCTATCTACATAGGCAAAGAACACACCGGAGATAGACCCTATCGTCATATAACTCAAAAATTTCAGTATTCTTCTTCTCTCTATCTTCACAGTCTTTCCTTTCAATAGAAAAGGATAATTCTTCAGTAAAAAATAAGTCAACACGAGAAGTGTAGCAGCAGTTGATATACTAAGCCCTGCCAACGCACCAAAAACCGAAAAACCAAGAAGAATGAGTGCAGGGACCAAAATGAGCCTTAAACCCTCGTAAACAATATGTCTGATCGTTGAGTATGCAAATCTCTGCATGGAGATAAATCCAGCTTCCACGAAATCCAAGAAAGATTGAAAGAACAGAAATATCCCGACAATCTGCAGAGGTAGAGATAGGTCAGGTTTGTGAAAAAGATGTAAAGCCAGAGGATTTGCTAATAATATAAGTGATAAAGAGGATAAAAAAACGAGTATAAATTTCAGTTTGAATAGATACCTGAAATAACTTGATGCCAGATCCTCGTCATTCTTTCCAACCGCATGAGAAACATATCTAATTAAAGTTCCGTTTATTCCAAGGTCGGTGAAAGTCAAGAGCATCAAACCGACTGCCAAGGCAAGGTGGTAGACACCGAAGAGCTCTGGAAGGAGCAGTCTTGCCAAGATGATGGTGAAGATTAATCCGCCGAACTTACTTATGAATACACTCGAACTATTGTAAATCGAGTTCTTCAAGACTTTTCTTGCTAAGTGCACCACAAATTATCACTTTCTTTTTTGCTTATATAAAATCAATTGTTTTACTTTTCAAAACCTTCCGCTCATTCTTCTATTTCCGGTGTAACCATACAGAGATCTATGGCGCTCTTTTCATCAATCTGCTCTATCTTTTCACTTCAATTCATAGATTGATAAATGCTGCTCAAAGTATTTACGCTTGCTCTCCTCACCGGTGTAAATATTGGAGAATATGCTTGGGAGCTTTGTCAGGTAATAACAAGCATAAACACGTTCATATCCAGCGTCCTCTAACTCCTCCTCGAGTCCTCCTCGCCCATCTATCACCAGATATATTTTTGAAGCATCTATGCCACCTGAGAGATTCCTTAGATCTGCTAATGATACGGAAGAAAGGTCGTTTGGGAGGTGCCCAGCCACCGCTATATTTGAACCACTCAACTCTGAATACCACCTGAGTTGTGGGCTATACCTGCCCGGGTTAAGGAGAACAATCTCCTCTTCTTTCTCAGTGCTCAAATAAGAGATAACATCTTTGGTGCATGTATAACCCAGATCACCAGTATAGGATAAGAAAATGTACGAGACTGGAATGGTAGAGAGTATGACCATTATCGCTACTAAGATCCCTAACCTTTTCCGAGACTTTTCTTCTGATGCAAGTGCATCTCTAAAGCTGAAGATGCCTTTTGATGCTAAAATCGCAGATGGTACCGCCAGTGGAAGTATGTAGTACTCGTGGCTTGGTGGCGTTCTTGCGAGAACAAAAATTCCATAAACTAATAGCCACAAGACTAAGATATTCTTGAGATTCTTCGATTTGTAAATTTCGTAGAGAGAAAATATCAAGACTAAGGGAGAAATTCCAGCGAGAATGCCAGCTAAAGTATTCTTCAGGTTTGAGAATGGCACCGTCCTGTGCACCCCCTCACCATAGACAAGTTGTAAAACGCCGTTGGCATTACCGTTCAGTAAATGATACAGTACATAAGCTAAAACTGGAATTAAGCCTATTAAAATTGGAAAAATAGATTTTTTCATGATTAATACTCTCTCATCTCTTTTAACTGCAAGAATCAGCCAGACTGCAACGATTGCCAGTATCAAAATCGAAGGCTGTTTCGTGAAGAGGGCCAATCCAAATAATATACCAAAAGGAAGGAAACTTCTTTTATGATTAAAAGCATAAACAAAGCACGCAATCGAAGCAGTCATGAGCGCGGTCATCACCATATCTGTCTGAACCCTTCCTGAAAGATGCACCACCCATGGGATGAACAAAAATATCAGTGACGAGAGAATTGCCACATTCCTCTCATAAAGCTCTTTTGCCAGTAGATAGATGAAGGGGATGGCGAGAATCGTTCCAAGAATAGAGGTCAGCCTTGCGCTCATCTCTGAGATACCAAATAGTTTGAAAGATGCAAAGACGAGCCATGAGTAAAAAGGTGGAACCGCCCAGTTTATACTGCCTCCTCGTTCAGGGAGAAGGAGTGAGTGGTCAAAGTATCCCATCGCTATGAGTGAGTAGTGCCCCTCGTTCCATCCCTGAAAGAATGGATAGGATGAGAGGGTTGCGATGTAGAGTCTTACTATGACGAAAAGGATACCTGCCCCGAAGAGTATCGCTGTATCACGGCGCTCCATCGTCTTCACTCCTTTGCCGATTAAACCTATTAAAGTATCTTCTTGATTGGAATCCGATGTGTACTGTAGCTATTGCCCCGAAGAGGTAGACTATCACTGCTCTTGCAAGGTGGTCAAGGAGTGCTAACGAGGTTCCAGCCTTGAGGGGAATCTCGAATAGTGCGAGCACGCCTGCTATTGATCCTTCGTGTATTCCAATTCCCGCAGGGGTGAGTGGGAGTGCCTGCAGGATGAATGTTGTAACTCCTGCTGCAATTGCGGAGAAGAATGGGATGTTGACGTGTACCGCCTTTGCAGCGAGGTAGATGCTTGTGATCTCAAAGATCCATATCGGGAGTGATAGAATAAGGCACAGTCCCATTGCAGCCGGGTTTTTAGTGATTGCATACAAACCTTCTTTCAGTTCTCTGATGGAGTCGTGTACGCCTGCAAATCTATTTTTGAGCTTTTTTGTTATCAGATAATCGAATCTATAGACGAGGAAGAGAGAGAAGATCAGCAGGAAGATTATCACGCTAACCCCGCCTCCAATAGATAGAAACCTCTTCGGTGCAAGGAAAAGCAGAGCAGGGGTGAGGAGCAAGCCAAGCATGATCATATCGAGGATTCGTTCGATTATGATTGTCATCAGGGCAACTCCGAGTGGCACGTTGGCGGTGGTTTTGAGTGCCACGCCCCGTGTGATATCTCCCACTCTTGCAGGGAGCAGATAGTTCATAAACCACCCGAAGAGCAGTGCATTGAAGATTATATTTCTCGGCAGCGTGTGACCAGAGGTTCGGAGCAGTATGCTCCAGCGCCATGTTCGCAGTGGAAATGCCATGAAGACTGCGAGGCAAGAGGCGAGAAAGAAGTACAGATTTGCGTTCTTTATGCTCAAATACACCCCGGACAATCCACTTAAAAAGAGGATGCCTGCAAGTATCAGTAGACCGATAAAAAGAGCTATAATTATATGGATGGGAGATCCCTTGATCGTCTGCTGGAAGAGGTCTTTCAGGGCGATGGTGTTACCCCATATAAAGAGCTTGAGGAGACGCTTGCCATACAAGGATCCATTCTGCGATAATTTTAACTTGGCTTCACCCCTCGTCCTGCCATGCCAGTGCACTGGAACCTCTCCAGCCTTAAAACCGCGAATATGAGCCTTTAATGGAATTTCCACGGTTAAATCGAAGCCTTCTGCCTCAAGTTCTCCGATTCTTTCGAGCACCTCTTTTCTGTAAGCCTTGAACGCATTTGTAACGTCCCTCTCCTGCATACCGTAGAGCAGACGCACCAGATTGTTGAATGCCCGGTTCGCGATGAGCTTCAATAGAGAGTAGTCGGATGCAGAACCATCCTTGATGAATCTTGAACCATACACCAGATCATACCCCTCCTCAATCTTTTGCACAAGCTTTACGATATCCTCTGGATCATCCGAGAGATCGCCCATGAAGGGGATTATAATATCTCCGGTTGCATCTCTGAAGCCCTCTTTTATAGCGTTCCCGAAGCCTGGCGCAATACGTCTGTGCACCGCACGGATCTTTGGATCTTCAGCTGCGTATCTATCGATCAGAGTTGCAGTTCCATCAGTGCTGTTATCATTAACCAGAAGAAGCTCGTAGTCTTCAGTCTTTACACTGGATCTCAGTGTAGGTACAAGTCTGTTTATGAGCTCTGGGAGGTTCTCTTCCTCGTTCTGAAGTGGGATTACCAGCGATATTTTCATCCGAATTAAAGAATATCTCTGTTTTTCATCACCCACGAAACGACCTCTTCAACACCCTCTTCTGGCGATACTCTCGGACGCCATCCAAGAAGCTTTCTCGCCTTGCCTATGTGAGAGACGTACACCTTCTGATCTGAGGGTCTCCAGTCATCGTACCTGGGTGTTATCTCTTTACCAGCGAGCCTTTCAAGGATCTCTATCAACTCAAGGAGAGAGAGGGTATTTTCAGGACCCCCGCCGATATTGAAGACCTCTCCTGCAAGTCCGCTCTTCAAGAATGCATCAAATGCAGCCACAAGGTCTGTTACATAGAGTACGTCTCTGACCTGTTTTCCATCACCATAGATCGTGATCGGCTTTCCGGTGAGTGCTGCGATCGTGAACCATGCGACCCAGCCCTGATCCTCAACCCCGAACTGGCGGGTGCCATAGATGCAGCTCATCCTGAATACGCCTGTCTTTAGACCGTAGAGATGGGCATAGTCCTGCACGTAGATATCGCCTGCAAGCTTCGAGGACCCGTAGGGGGTGTGCTCGCAATGGTCTATCTGGAACGTCTCAGGTATCCCGTCTTTGAACGTATCATCTGCGAACTCGTACCTCGCATCAAGCTCCCTTATCGGAATATGGTTCACATTATCCCCGTAGACCTTGTTTGTTGAGCAGTAGAGAACTGCACAATCGTTTAGCCTTGCAGCCTCAAGTACGTTGAACGTGCCAAGGGCATTTATCTCGAAGTCCCTTCGCGGGTCTTCAAGTGATGCTGTCACAGCCACCTGCGCCGCTGTATGGATGATCACATCAGCATTCTTCGATGCTTCCTTCAGGGTTGAAAACCTGGTTATATCTCCTTCCACAAATTCAACACCCTCAAGGCTTTTTAAAAAGTCTACATTGTACCTTGAGTTGATCTTCTTCCCGAGAACTTCGCCGCGCTTGAGATTGTCAAGTGCAATCACTTCGAAGCCCTCTCCTGCAAAGTGCTCGCAGAGATGCGAACCAACAAAGCCAGCACCGCCTGTTACAAGGATCTTCATTCTTCGACAACCTCCAATACTATCCTATCTTGTACACTTTATAGTCTCCAAACTCCTTATCAAGTTCATATTTTGTGTCTATCAGCTCAGTCACATCCTTATATCTCAATGATGTAAAATAACCTTCTTTCTTTAGTATAATGTATTCGATGTCTCTGTTCTCGATCAGTTTTTCAAGTTCTTCCGCACTCTTTGGCAGTTCGTAGAGCTCTTTTACTGCCAAATAATATGCTACATCTTTCTTTGCTATCACAGCATCATTATCATCAATACGAGGACTTAAATAATCAATCGTATCTTTCATACCGCTTTCTCCGTAGAAATAGGCGGTGGCATAATCCGCTTTAACCTGTATAGCATCTATATAAACGCCGCACATAAGTAGAGGCACTATAATCGAAAGCATAAAAGCAGTTTTTACTTTTAATGCTCTAAAAATCGTATACGAAATGATAAATGGAAGGAGATACAGCACAGTCACCACAGCCGTTTCTTCCACTATTTTGTATATAGCACCTGTGTTAAAAATAACTCTGTCAATCAATAAAGGGTCTTTTAACACTAAAATTAAATAGGCAATTATAATCAATGAGACGAAAGAGACTACATGCAAGTCCTTTCTTGTTAACTCTTTAACCATCCCAAAATAGCCAGCAAAAACCACGGAGAACATGGGCATCATTGGCGAAAAATACCTTGGAAAGTCCGCCGTCTGATAAGAGCCGACGATGAGATACTCAAGGAAAATTAATAGACCCACAATAACAAGAAAATCTATTGCTTCTAATTTTCTATTTTTAAGATAAATTTTCGCCCTATTTATAGAAATAATTAATATCGGAAGAATAAAGAATGGAGTCGCCCAAAATAATATATTCTTAAATCCCCACAGATGTGTCAGTAAGAAATGCATTTTATTTGTGCCAACACCTATATACCCAATATTATGTATAAAGGGCTGCAAAAATGGCAAATCAAAAAAGTCGCAATATAAAATCCATGTAGTGAGGAATACTGTGCCTCCGACAAGTCCAATCACGATGGTTTCCTGCAATCCTTTTTTATACTCCCGGTTTAATGTGTGAAAAATAAGGATACTTAAAATAAGCACAGGCGGAGTTGGGATTTTCGCCCAGAGAGCTATTGCAAACAAAATACCGAGCAACAGCAAATTTTTTGGCTTCTCTCTATCCAGTTTTAGGTATGCATAAACGAAGAGTGCGATGAAAAACATCAGGACACTATTGTCTATATCTACGAGAAGTGAGCCTTGAACGACTAGGGGATTGAACAAGAAAATCGAAATTGCTAACACTTTTGAGAAATCCAAAAAAGCAAGGTACTTCATGATTAGATAAACCACCAAAAGGGTAAGCAAAGTAAAAATAACCGAAATTATTCTTGCACTCCATTCATGAACGCCAAAGAGCTTAAAAGACGTCGCCAATATATTCACGTAAAGCGTGGGATGCCACAGTCCTATTTTCATGACGTTACCTGCTCCTTCGTAGATTGGTATGCCACTGGTCACAACTCCACGTGCTGCATTGATGAAATCAACCTCATCACTTACAAATAGCCCCGTGATCTGTGGAATAACCAACACAAAATAAAAAATAATAAATAAAATAATCAAGAAGTTTTTGTTCTTTAGAAAATCAAATCTCATTGCATCACGTACCACCAATGTTCATGCCGATCAATACCACACCTACAACCACCAAGCAAATACCCATCCATGCATCGAATGATATCTTCTCATCGAGCAAAAAGAAGCCCAGAACTGCCACCAGTGCATAGCTCAAACTTATGAAAGGATATGCATAGCTCACCTTAACCTTTGATAGTACATACAACCACAGAATAAAACTTATTCCATAGAGGACAGCACCAAAAACGACATACGTATTCGTGATAAGCGATGTGAGAAGGGTTGAGCTTAAAGAGAATTTTTTGCCCAGATCACTGATACCAACCTTCAAAAAGATTTGAGCGATAGAATTGATGACCACACAAACCAGAATTGCTAACATTGCTTGCATTCAACCCACCTTCCTCATCGTCCCGCAATTTTATATCTCAGGATTGTTTTTATCATCACCAAGCCTAATTTGAACGCTGGCAACTTTTTCCCCGTAATTTTAGACGACCCTTTTCTTGTTCTGTAGCTTACTGGGATTTCAATCATGGAGATACCTGATTTGATGGCTAATATCATCATTTCTGGTGAAAAATGCGACCCTCCCACCGAAAATTTATCTTTTATCTTTCCTAAAGCGCTTTTTTTTATTAACCGATAGGTGCAGCCAACATCTGTCAATGAAGGACCATTGAAAAGAACCTCAATCAGTTTGGCAAGTGCCCAATTACCCCATTTTAAAAATTTACCCATATTTGCGCCTTCATATATCATCTCCTTAGATGTTCTTGTTCCTATCACAAAATCAAAGTCATTACTATATGCCAAGAATTTCTCGACATCGTGTGCACTAAAAGTTCCATCAGGTTCAACCAATATTATCAGGTCACCACTCGCCTCTCCAAGTGCTCGCTGACAGGCATACCCATAACCCTGTCTTGGCTCATTAACAACAATAGCACCGACTTTTGCCGCTAGCTCCCCAGTCGCATCGGTTGAATTATTATTGATAACTATCACTTCATCAACTTCCTGTATAGATCCAAACTCTTTCACAGCTGTGTGTATATTTTCTTCCTCGTTATATGCTGGCATTACAACTGAGACTTTTTTATCTTTATACATGCTATCTATCTTCTTGCACTAGGAATTTTCATTTCTAGCATATCTTCATTCTTCAACCAGCCCCTTCACCTTGAGTTCTTCATAAGCCTGTTCAAACTCGTCCTCTGCTTCTACCTTTTCTCCCCATGCAACAAGTTCTCTCATTCCTTCTTCAAACGAATGCTCTGGTTTGAACCCGAGTTTCTGTTCTATCTTTCTTGTGTCGGCGAAACAGTGCCTTATATCTCCTGCTCTGAACTTATTTACAATTTCAGGCTTGACGTCACTGCTATAAAGCTCTGTGAGTTTCTCTGCCACTTCAAGGATCGAGATTGCATTCCCGGTTCCCACGTTGAAGGTCTCATAGTCTCCACTTCTCTTTTTCATCGCAAGTATGTTTGCCTTGATGATATCGTGCACACTTATGAAATCCCTTGTCTGGAGTCCATCTTCAAAGATTAGGGGAGGATTGTTGTTTTTTATTCGGGATGAGAATATTGCACAGACGCCTGTGTAGGGATTGCTCAGGGATTGTCTTGGTCCATAGACATTGAAGTAGCGAAGTGCAGTGGTTGGAATCCCGTATGCTTGCCCAACTGAGAGGCACATCTCCTCTTGATCTCTTTTTGTGATTGCATAGATCGATCTCGGCTTGAGTGGCTTCTCTTCGTCTGTTGGAAGCGGTTTTGTGGTCTTACCACACTCTGGGCACTGCATCTCCCAGATCCGTCTCTTCATCTGTTCATCTGATCTCAACTCGGGATAGACGACGCCGCAGTCCTCACACTCATAAGCGCCTTCTCCATAGATGCTCATCGATGATGCGACCACGATTCTTTTAACCTGGTTCTCATGGTTCACGATCTGGTCAAGCATCCTCGCGGTCTCGAAGGTGTTTGCCTCCACGTAGCGCGCAATCTCGTACATGCTCTGTCCAACGCCGACTGCAGCAGCCTCGTGGAATATTACCTCAACGCCCTCGAGCACTCTTTCGAGAATCGTCAGGTCTCCGACTCTCCCAAAGTGGTAGGTTGCCCTGCTATTCATGTAATCTGGCTCATCCTGGTGTACCTGCGGGTCAAGAGAGTCGAGTACAACGACTTCATGCCCCTCTTCGACCAGTGCATCCACGAGGTGCGATCCGATAAATCCTGCACCACCTGTTACAAGTATCTTCATCCTATAACCCTCCTGAAGTACTCAATCGTATCTTTTAATCCATCTCTCAGTCCAACACTCGGCTCCCAGCCAACTGCTTCCTTTATCCTTGTGATCTCTGGCATCCTCACCTTCGGGTCATCGACTGGCAGAGGCTCAAACTCGATCCGAGAGTCTGAACCCGTGAGGTCTATTATTAGCTTTGCAAGCTCGAGGATGCTCAGTTCGTTCGGGTTTCCGATGTTCACCGGTTCACTGTATCTGGATTCCATAAGGAGGTACAGTCCCCTGATCATGTCAGAGATGTGGCAGAAGCTGCGGGTCTGGGAGCCATCTCCATAGACTGTCAGTGGTTCTCCTCTGAGTGCCTGCGCGATGAAGTTCGGGATTGCTCTTCCATCGTTCTCTCGCATCCTCGGACCATAAGTGTTGAATATTCTTGCTATCCGTGTATCAAGACCATAGTATCTCTTGTATGCCATTGTGAGAGCTTCTGAGAATCTCTTTGCCTCGTCATAGACACTTCTTGGTCCAACAGGATTCACATTCCCCCAGTAATCCTCTCTCTGCGGATGCACCTGTGGGTCGCCATAGACCTCTGATGTTGATGCAAAGAGGATGCTTGCGTCTCTCTTTCTTGCAAGCTCAAGTAAATTGTATGTGCCAAAGGATCCTGTTCGCATCGTTGTGATCGGATGAGCCATGTAATCCGGGGGAGATGCAGGGGATGCGAGGTTGAATATCCAGTCAGCATCGATCTCGGGCAGAGGTTCTGTGATATCCATCTCGATGAACTTGAAGTTTTCATCATCGAGCAAACCTCTGATATTCTTCTCTCTCCCTGTTATAAAATTATCGAGACAGATAACCTCATATCCCCTCTCCAAGAGATACTCACAGAGGTGGGATCCGATGAACCCTGCGCCCCCTGCAACGATCACCATCATACTCCAAGCTCCTTCATCCGATCCTTAATATATACGATGAGTTCGTCCCTGAACTCCTCCCGCATCAGTGCAACATCGAAGTTCGTCTTGAGCCAGTCAAGTTTGTTCCCGAGATCGTACCGTCTCCCATGGAACTCATACGCATAAAGGTCCTCCATCTCTCTGAGAATTTTCAGTGCATCGGTGAGTTGAATCTCGTTCTTGATGCCTGGGGGTGTTCTCTCGATGCACTCAAATATTCCTGGTGTGAGGATGTATCTTCCAAGAATTCCAAGATCAGATGGTGCTCTCTCCCTCATTGGTTTCTCAACGAGATCCTCTATCGGGTGGAGGTGATCATACGGGGTCTCTCTGAACTTCACAACACCGTAGCTCTCGATTCGCTCTGGCGGGACATGTTCCACTGCGATTATGGAGCTATGAACCTTTTCATACTGCTCGATGAGCTGTTTTGTACAAGGGATCTTTGAGAATACAATATCGTCCCCAAGAAGCACCGCAAAAGGCTCATCTCCGATGTGCTTTCTTGCACAGAGTATCGCATGCCCAAGTCCAAGCGGCTCCTTCTGACGGATGTAGTATATATCTGCGAGCTGTGAGATTCGCTCGATCTCTTCAAGCGCCTTAATATTATTCTTCTCTCGGAGCGTCCATTCGAGCTCAAAAGCCTTATCGAAGTGATCCTCGATCGCACGCTTACCCCTCCCTGTGACAATCACGATATCATCAATCCCTGACCCAACCGCCTCTTCAACCACATACTGGATCGCAGGCTTATCGACAAGCGGCAGCATCTCCTTCGGAGCGTTCTTCGCAAATGGTAAAAACCTAGTCCCAAGCCCTGCTGCGGGTATCACCGCTTTCCTTATCACTCCCTCACCCCAAACCTATCTCCTATCTCCTCGTTTATCTCATCCACCGCTTTAAGAAGCTTCACCTTATGATACTTATCAGCAAAAGAGATGAAAGCCTTCAGGTCCTTGGGAAGGCATTTGCCACCGAACGCTTTGCCATGAACCGTTCCGTACTTCCCAATCCGGGGATCAAGGGCAACGATCTCTGCAACGATCTGTGAGTCGATGCCAAGTTCTTTGCAGATCATGAAGATCTCATTCCAGTAGGAGATCTTCGTTGCAAGCATACAGTTGGAGGCATACTTTATTATCTCCGCGGTCTTCAGATCTGTTCTAAAAATCGGTTTATTCAGCGGTTTATAGATCTCCTCCAGGATATCTCCTGACCTCCTATCGTATTCACCAATGACGATCCGATCCTCACTGAAAAAATCCCTCTTAGCACTTTCTTCCTCACTCCACGTTGACGCAATCTCTGTTAGAAACTCAGGATTCATACAAACCCCAAAACCCACTCCCACTCTCTGCCCGGACCGCTCTTCAAGGATAGGTATCACCACTTTCTCCGTCGTTGTAGGAACAACCGTGCTCTTCACGACCACAAGGTGGAACTTATCTTTGTTTTTAAGCATCTTCCCGATATTTTCAACAGCGTTTTTTATATAGCTCAGATCGATCCCCTCCGGGGTTGAGGGTGTCGGGACGGCGATAAAAGAGATCTCCGAGTTCTCAACCGCATACTCAATATCTGTGGTGAAGTTCGGCAGATCCTTCTCAACCACATCATAGAATATTACATTAAATCCAAGCCTAGAAAAACCCTTTCCAATCGCTACACCAACCCAACCAGAACCTATTATACTTATCCCGTCAGAACTCATTTATATCACATCCTCTCTTTTCCGTGAACTATATAAAGTTAATCTCTGATCACCCTTGAAGCTGGCTCTGAAGCGTTTTCACCTGCCAAAGACGGTTATGGACTGTGATCTTATCATAAACGTTGCCAAGATGAAGACACACAGTGAGACAGGCGTTTCACTTGGGATAAAGAATCTTTTAGGATGTATTCTAAAGAGGGAGAGGATGGCAGGACATATAATGGGGATAGAAAAGACAATTCTCGATGTATTTTCTTATCTTACAGAGAATAAGCGCATGGTATCAGTTATCGATGGCATCTACGCCCTTGAAGGCAGACTTGGTCCTGCAAATGGAAATCCTGTTAAGATGGATCTGATCATTGCTGGCACTGATCCTGTCGCGGTTGATGCTGCATCGGTTCGGATCATGGGCTATAAACCTCAGAGGATCAGGCATATCATGCTTGCAAGTGGGTTTGGATTTGGTGAGATGGAAAACTATGAAGTTTCTGGTGAATCGATAGAGAATGTAAAGAGGCGCTTTGAGATGCCGCCAAGAATTCCATCATTCAGATCATATCTGCTCTCTTATCTGATGGAAGAGTTCTTCAGGAAGATCCCATATCCGAAGTTTGAAGAGCGCTGCACAGGATGTGAGAGCTGTGCTCTGAGCTGCCCGATAGGAAATATCGGTATAGAGGATGGCAAAGTTAATATTATAGATGAGAAAGAATGTATCGGCTGTATGGTCTGCATCGAAGCATGCAAAAGGGGGGTACTGGATTACAGGGTGCAACACGAGTTGATATATGGGGTTGGGAGGAGAATATATCGGTTGGGAGAGTTTGTGACTAAATAAAGGTGATGGGCATGAAATCGCTGAGCATACCTGAGGATGTATTAACAACGCTAAAAATACCTGAAGAGGATACAGAGAAGGTATTAAAGCTCGAATTAGCCATTGCTTTATACCAAAGGGGTATTATTTCAATGGGTAAAGCAAGAAAGCTGGCTGAGATGGGCAAATGGGAATTTATAGAGGTATTAGGGGAGAGAAAAATTACGAGACACTATACAGAAAAAGAATTAGAGGAGGATTTAACTTTTGCCAAAAGTGGTAAGTGATTCATCACCGCTGATACACTTAGCCAAAATAGGTCGTTTGGAACTATTAAAACACTTTTCTGGAGAAATAATCGTGCCAGAGGCTGTATACAAAGAATGTGTGACTGGGAGGAAAGGGTAGAGAAGATGCGAAAAATATCGAAAAGGCGGAATGGATAAAAGTGATAAGGATAAAGGATAAAAACCTTAATAAGGCTCTTACAATGGTTTTAGATGAAGGAGAAGCAGAGACGATAACCCTTGCTTTAGAAGAATTAGCGGATATAATTCTATTGGATGATTACGAGGCGAGAAGAATAGCCAGAAACTACAGATTAAATATCACAGGTATCATAGGTATTTTAATAGAGAACCCATTTCAAAACATTTATATAAGGTCCCCTCAATAACAAACTAACATCATCTGAGGGGATGGTATGAAATTTGAGGAATTGACTGAGAAAGAATGGGAACTCATCGAACCACTACTTCCACCACCTGCCCCGACAGGAAGACCGAGGGCAGACGATAAAAAAACGCTCAACGCCATCCTCTACGTCCTCACAACAGGATGCAGATGGATGGATATGCCAGGAGAATATGGATCTTATGTCACCACATGGAGAAGGCTGAAGAGATGGGAGGAAGAGGGTGTGTGGGATATAATTCTCCAGGATAAAGCGCATCCGCCTCATGCACCCAATGTCCGACTTTCAGTCAGACTAGTCCTACCGCAGGTAGGACGCAGGGGTAGAGGGGATGCAATCCCCCTTATGAGGTGAATGCAGATCCTGCCTATGATTCGGATGAGATAGGGGATTATCTAAGAAAGAGGGGTATAAAGTCAAATATTCCTGTTAATAAAAGAAACAGGAAGTTTCCCAAGCGGGAAGACCAACAAGGCTGGATAAGGATGGTTATATGAAAAACAGGAGTGCAGTGGAGTGATTTAACGCCTGGATCGAGTCATTCAAGAGGATACTGGTGAGGTTCGAGCGGCTGGCGGTGTGTTTTATGGGAATTGTCAATTTGGCATGTATCAGGATGGTGCTGAGGGTTTTGAAATGAGTTCATTGAAAAAAGCATTACAATCTGCTTCACCGGAATAGACGGTACCGGCAAGACCACGCACGCAACAAAGATCGTTGAGCGATTCAAGAGCATGGGCATTCCCTCTCAGTATGTCTGGTGTAACTGGGATCCAAAAATCACTCTGCCACTAATGGCTTTTATCTATCTTGTAACAGGAAGGTACAGGAGAAAAGACTACCATAAAAGCAGGATATTACGAAAAATCTGGAATTATATTGTAATCTTCGATTTCCTCTGCATTTATCTCTTTAAGGTCAAGATTCCTCTTCTCATAGGTAAGAACGTCGTCTGTGATCGATACGTTTATGACATGATAGCAGACCTCATGTATGATGGGTTATACAATGAAAAGGCGTCAAAAATTCTTCTCAAGCTTATCCCAGAGCCTGATCTTACTTTTATGCTGGATGTTCCAGAAGAAGTCTCGGATCTTCGCAAGGACGATACAAAAGATTCGGTGAATATTAAAGAATCTGATAATGCAATCGATTATCTGAAAATTCACAGAAAAGCTTACTTACAGATCGCAGAATCTTTAAATATACCCGTAATAGATGCCACAAGAGAATTTGATGGGTTGCATGAGGAGATTTATTTAAGGGTGCTTCAACGATACACATCGATGAATGAATAAACATCCTTCTATTCAATGGATTCATCCATAGCTTCCCAAAGCAAAGTTCTTTTGTTTAAGCTGTTTTTATGCAGAAATGATGCAACTATCCTGAATCTCAGCAAGCACGAGAGCCATAGATACTCATCAACTCTCTCATCATGCCTTTGAACAAATCCACTCATCAAAATGGTCTGCAATTTTAATAGATCTCGATTTAACCGTGGGCCAATCGGTTGAAGATGGGATTTATGAAAGCTCATCTTCAAACACCCCTCAATAATCATATTTAAGAAGTCTTCAAATTTTCTTTCGATTAAACGAAATAAACTTTAACATAATCTGCATGATATTCTTCCTGTGCCCTTAAAATCTGGGAAAGGAGACGAATACAGTTTTCTTGCAAAAAATAAGCGATTTCCATTCCCACATGACTTTTATATTGCGCCATAACCCACTAATATATGATAGGAGGTAAAACCAATGAAAGAGAATATAAAACCAAAGCATATAGCAATCCTTCTTGTAATTATCATCCTGTTTTTTGTGGTATTTGTTTTATCATGGGGTTTAAATCCTGCCCCATCCGTCGAGGATACAACAGGAGGCATTGGGGGAATTGGGATAACAGTAGATGATAGTACCCCAACACCTACTCCTACACCTGCAGGTGAAAATAGCGAGGCAAATGGTGAAGGAGGGACTGAGGATGGAGAACCAACGAGCGCAGATCTACCTCTTTTACGGCTAAACGGTGGCGCAGGTGGTGGTGGAGGCGGTGGTAGTTTCGATTCAACGGCAACTGCAACCCCAACACCGACGCCCACTCCCACTTTTACTCAATCCCCAACGTCAACACCAGCATCAACACAGACTGATGATACGGAACAAAACTTAGAGAATACAGAAGAAATCCCAGAATTCTCAACGATCGCACTACCACTTGCAGCGGTAATTGGACTCTTCATCTTCTTTGACAGGCGTCACAGGTGAGAAGGAGAATAAAATCCTCTTTCTTTATTTGAGTGTTTTAGACAATCCACGGGAAGACCGTAACAACGATGGTCAGAAAGCCAAGGATGATACAGAACTTTGAGAAGTTCAGATGCCTGGCAGATCTCATGAGAAGGTCTATCGTGGCATATCCTGCGAGAAAAGCGACAGTGATCATGACAAGCGCGTTGGTAACGGAAAATGGAATCACCTCTCCAGATGATGTAACAAGGTTCAATGTAACAGCCCCCAGCACGGCAGGGACGCTGATCAGGAAAGATACTTTCAGTGTATCTTCCTGTCTCATTCGATCAAGGAGCAAGAAAGTTATTGTTGTTCCAGACCTTGATACACCAGGGAGGATAGAAAACCCCTGAGCAAGACCTAAAAACAGCATATCACGGATTTTCATATCTTCGATTCGTTTATACCCCTCATCCTTTGAGTCTTGAGTTCTTAGAAGAATTCCTGTGAGTATGAGCATACCGCCTATTAAAAGTGTGAAGATATCCCCATGACTGAAACCTTTTATGAGAAAGAAAAGTGGAACACCAGTTATTCCAGTTGCAAGCGTTGAGATGATGATTATTTTAAGAAGAATGGGATTAGATGTTATCCGCCACCTCAGGATCTCAAGAAATTCAGCTCTGAACTTCAGGATAACGGCAAGTGTAGTTCCAAGATGGAGAAAGATTGCAATCGAAAATGCTTCCACAGGAGAGAGCCTTAAAATTTCCATCATGAAGAGCATGGACTGGCCCTCGCTACTTATCGGAAGCCATTCTGCGATGCCCTGAATCAAACCCAGAAGAATTGATTGAATTATATCCATTACTGTCTATATAATCTTTCCTTTTCATAAAGCTACCGCCACGCTGTATTGCAAAGTTTAGTGATATGTCAGATATTTCTATAACCAGTGTAAAGTTTATTGACGACTTGAAAAAAGTTTATATATATTTGAAATAAAATATGTGATATGTGTAAAAAGTTCACACACCAGGAGATCTTCCAAAAATTCAGACGTGGGTTTAGAAACGGTAACTGGCGTAAACTCAATCGACTGGAGAAGGCGTTATACAGAGCTTCGATGTGGTATGCCCGTGCTCAAGGTGAGATAGTGAACGATCTGGTTGTGAACAAGCTTTCTGTGCTTATGGATAGGTTGGTAGAGACTGTAGGAACACGGATTTTCAGGCACGGATTGAAGCGAGCGGAAAAAATGTCAGACATCTGTGAAAAGAATCGTGTCTTTGAGTGGGCACCATCGTTAAGGGCATGGCTGAAGGACCCAGACTACATATTCTACCTTGGACGAAGTGAATAGTTTTTATGCTGGACTTCACGCTCGAAAAATATAACAAGTTATGTAAAGCGATTGTAGATTCTGATTACATACCAATGAGTGTCCGCACCTTTCTGGAAGATCAACAGCAGAAGTGCGTGATTTTACGTCATGATGTGGATAGGAAACCTGAACAGGCAATGAAGGTGGCAGAGATCGAAAAAGATCACGGGATATCATCTACTTACTACTTCAGAACAGTATCCGATGTCTTCAAGCCAGATATTATCCGGGCTATAAATGATTCTGGACATGAGATTGGTTACCATTATGAAGTATTGGACAGAGCGAAAGGCGATTTTAAAAAAGCGATAAAGATCTTTGAGGACGAGTTAAAAGAGTTCAGAAAACTGTGTGATCTTAAAACGATATGTATGCATGGAAATCCGTTATCTTCATGGGATAATCGTGATTTATGGAAAAAGTATAATTTCAAAGATTTTGACATTATAGGAGAGCCTTATCTTTCAATTGACTATGAAAAGGTTCTTTATTTAACAGACACTGGCAGAACCTGGAACAGCTCAAAGTATAGTGTGAAAGATGTTGTGGGTGTAGAGTCTATTTATCAGGTTAAATCCACAGATGATGTTATCGATCTGTTAAAAAATGAGGTATCAGAACAGATATGTATTTCAACGCACCCAGAGCGATGGAGTGATAATTTTGGTAGCTGGGTGAAGGATCTGATATGGCAGAATGTGAAAAACGTCGGTAAAGCAGGAATCGTAAAGTATAGAACGAGTTTTCATGATTGATATAACTGATTCTCCAAGCATCTTTGACCTCCATATACATAGTATATACTCACAGGACTCGATCTTAAAACCAGAAAGAATCATTAAAATAGCAAAAAAGAAAGGGCTTTCTGGCATAGCAGTTACTGACCATAATACCATCAAAGGAGCGATAAAAACAAAATCGGCCGTACCTGATGGGGATTTTATGGTGATTGTAGGGGCTGAAATAAAAACTGATAAGGGTGAAGTGATTGGTTTGTTCCTGAGTGAAGAAATTAAATCAGGTGAATTTGCTGAGGTGATTGAAGAAATAAAAGATCAGGATGGAATAACTGTTCTGCCACACCCTTATCGAAATAGACTGTGTAACCCGGAAGATCTGTTAA
Source organism: Candidatus Syntrophoarchaeum caldarius (assembly GCA_001766815.1). NCBI lineage: Archaea > Methanobacteriati > Halobacteriota > Candidatus Syntropharchaeia > Candidatus Syntropharchaeales > Candidatus Syntropharchaeum > Candidatus Syntropharchaeum caldarium. Next base: position 110,586 of record LYOS01000004.1, on the reverse strand, counting down.
AAAAGGTTGATTTGGTAGAGGGATTGAATGCAAGGACTGCTAAAAAACTTAATCAAAAAGCGCAGGTATCAGCAAAAAAATTTGAGGTACCAATAATCGCTGGAAGTGATGCGCATACTTACTTTGAGATCGGGCAAGCACAAACAATCATTGAGGAAAATGATTTAGTCTTTGATAGCATTAAAGCGTGTTTGCTGAAGGGTGAAGTTAGTATAGCAGGGAGTGAGGCGCCCCATCATCTCAGAATGATGAGCGTGGGCATAGGAAAGATTAAAAGAGATGGCACAGTGGGTTTCGTGAAGTCGTGCATTAATAAAGTTCTAAATAAAAGGTCAAAATGAGTGTACTAGTTACAAGTGCAAGTGGTGCAAAGGCTCTGGTTATTACCAGAAGTCTGGGTAGAAGAGATATCGAAGTTACAACCACTGACTGCGAACAATTTTCTGCTGCTTTTTTCTCAAAATACTCCAAAAGTCACTTTGTATGTCCTTCTCCCACAAAATCACCTCTTGAATTTAAGAACGTAATAGAAAAAGAAGTTAAAAAGAGAAAAATCGAAGTTCTGATGCCAATAAATAGCACTGAAACACTTCTAATAGCTATGCACAAGAACAAACTTGAGTTATACACAAAAATACCATTTGCAGACCACCCTAAAATGCTACAACTGCATAACAAAGATCAGCTGGTGAAGATCGCAACAGAACTTGGCTTACCCACACCTAAAACCTGTACTGTCAAAGATGTTAGAGAAATTAGAAATATTGCAGAGATGATTGAATATCCTGCTGTACTCAAGTTAAAAGATGCTACAAGCAGCATGGGTATCCAGTATGTAAATTCAAAGGATGAATTCATCTACAACTATAAACAGTCTATCCTGGACTATAATCTCGATCCTTCATGTTATCCTCTTATTCAAGAATTTATTCCGGGTGATGGATATGGCGTATCAGTCTTGTTCAATCAGGGCGATCTTAGAGCTTTGTTCACCCACAAGCGTTTGAGGGAATATCCTATCACAGGGGGTCCAAGCACATTCAGAGAAAGCGTGAGGCATCCGGAGATGGAGGAAATCGCAATCAAATTGTTGGAATACATAGACTGGCATGGTGTCGCGATGGTCGAGTTCAAGCTGGATAAACGGACTAATAAACCAGTTTTGATAGAGGTAAACCCGAGATTCTGGGGTTCGATAAATCAAGCGATCACAGCAGGGGTTGATTTTCCATATCTTCTATATAAGATGGCTACAGAAGGAGATATAACACCCGTTCTTAACTATAAATTAGGGGTCAGAACAAGGTTTTTGATGAACGATCTACGAGCACTCTTTAGCCATCTCAGGCATTCAAATAATCGTGTACAAATCCTTAAGGATTTTTTAAATTTTGATGGAATAATGTCTGACGATATCATATCCTGTAAAGATCCATTACCAATGATGTTCTTTGCTTATACAAATATGAAGGAACTATTGAGAAGAAATCAGGGAGCTTAGTGATAAATATATGTCAGAGAAGAAACTGAAGATTTTAGTAATTTTTAATTCACTCGTAGGTGTCATTGGGGGCGGTAGTCGGCATATCGTTGAAGTTGCGAATTACTGGTCAACCTCGAATAAAGTGCATTTTTTCATCTCAAAGGCCGGGTATAAAGTGGCAGAATCGCATATTCAAAAGGATCCAAATCTCAATAAAGAAGTGATTTTATACACAGCACCTTTTGATGAGAGTAAGAACAGGTATTTAAATTATCTTTTCAGAACGATAAAAAGCATCATGGAACTCCGAAAACTTAAAGAGAAGTATGATGTCGTCACCGCTCCAAATTATCTACCACAGAACATGATACCCTGTATGTTTATGAAGGGAAAGGCAAAAAGAGTGGTATATTTTCATGTTGTACCACCATCGGCGAGGTTCGAAGTTCTTAAAAAGATGAATTTTTTACGCAGAACAATTTCTATAATGAATTGGAAGCTATGCGTCTTCTTAGCCAGATCTTTTGACCTGATTTTTGTGGTGAACGAAGCTACAAGGGATTATTTTATTGAAACAGGTTTTCCATTGGAAAAGGTAGTTGTGGTAAATAATGGCATCCCCTGTAACGAAATTGAGAACGTTGATGTTAAAATCAAAAAATATGAAGGCGTATTTCTTGGACGGTTAGTTTGGAATAAAGGTATCTATGACCTTGTAGATATTTGGGGTTTTGTTGTGGAGAGAGAACCCTCTATGAAACTTTGTATAATAGGAGACGGTCCGGAAAGAGGCGAATTGGAGAAAAAGATAAAAGAAAAGGGGCTAAGCGAGAATATAAAAATTGAAGGCTGGAAAGAAGGTGAAGAAAAATACAGATTGATGAAAGAATCGAGAGTATTCGTCTATCCGAGTTATCAGGAGGCACAGCCAGTAGTAATTCTTGAGGCGCTGGCATGTGGATTACCAGTAGTAGGATACGACCTACCGATTTATCAGGAGATATTTAATGAATACATCATTACCGCTGAAACAGGCAACTCTGAAAATATGGCTGAGAAGGTCCTTGATATTCTTGAAAATGAAGAAGAACACAGGAAAGTAGTAGAAGATGCAAAAGAAGTGTTATCAAAATACGATTGGGAAGAGATCGCAAACTATCAACTGGCATGTATCGAAAAACTTCTTTAAGTGAGGTAAAACAAAAATGAAAATATTAGTCGGTGTTAACCACCCAAAACACGTCCTTCTCTTCAAGAATACAGTTGATAACTTAATGAATGAAGGACATGAGGTTAAAATAGTTGCGGTGGAGAAAGAGATTACAGAATACTTGCTTGAACGATTTAACATGCCCTATACCTTGATCGGGGTGAACCAGCAAGGACTTTACAGGAAAGGAATCGCACTCCTGGGATGGGAATATCGTACTTACAGGATTGCCAAAGAATTTAAGCCAGATATTTTTGTTGGTCGTGCGTTGCCACATTTAGCGCATGTTAGTGCTGTTTTAAATAAACCTTTTATTATATTTGAGGATACAGAACATGCTACAGTAGCCCAGAAAATTTGTTTGCCGTTCACTGATGCTGTGGTAACCCCTGATTGTTACATGAGAGATTTTGGAAAGAAACATGTTCGTTTTAATGGTTATTACGAACTCGCATATTTACATCCAAATTATTTTAAACCCGATCCATCTGTTTTGGATGATCTGGGGTTGAGAAGGGATGATAACTTCATTATCCTGCGTTTTGTTTCGTGGGGGGCAACGCATGATATATGCCAACACGGCATCAAAAACAAGATGGAATTGGTGCGGAAACTGGATAAATACGGGCGGGTGCTTATTACTTCAGAAGGGGTGTTGAATACGAAACTGGAGAAGTACAAGATCAAAATCTCGCCAGAGAAGCTACATGATTTGTTGTATTATGCGAGTTTGTATATTGGAGAGGGTGGAACAATGGCGACCGAGAGTGCAGTATTGGGAACACACGCAATCCATATATCCACAACGGCTAAATATTGTGGAATATTTTATGACTTAAACAAATACGACTTAATGTGGATTTCCGATGCTGAGAATGGAGCAATTGGTAAAGTTGTAGAGATCCTCCAAAAAAATAATATAAAAAAGGAAGGAAAAAGAAAAAGAGAGAAGTTACTTAAAGATAAAATTGATGTAACAGCATTTATGATTAAATTTATGGAAATTTATCCAGAAAGTTTAAAAATAATGAAAAAGAATCCAAATTATCAAGATAGATTCAGATTGAGGCGGTCTTTATGAAAATATTGATCCTTTCCCCCCATACAGATGATGCAGAGTTAGGCTGTGGGGGCAGCATAATTAAATTTATCGAAGAAAGGCATAAAATATTATGGATTGTGTTCTCTGCTGCTGAGGAGTCCTTACCAAAAAATTTACCAAAGGATACTTTAAAGAAAGAATTCTTGAGAGTTGTAGAAAGTCTTGGTTTGAAAGAAAAAAATTACAGGATATATAACTTCAAAGTAAGATATTTGGATGATCATAGACAAGAAATTTTAGAGAACTTGATACGTATACGAGAAGAATTTAAACCTAAGGTGGTTTTCGGTCCATCTCTAAATGATTTCCATCAAGACCATCAAGTAGTTGCAAATGAAATGATAAGAGCATTTAAAACGATGTCAAGCATAATTTGTTATGAATTGCCTTGGAACCATGTAACTTTTAACACACAATTATTTGTGAAATTAAAAAAAGAACATATAATTAAAAAATGTGAGATGTTAAAAAATTATAAATCACAATTGGCAAAAGAAAAAGCATACTTCTCAGAAGAGTTTATTCAAGGATTAGCGAAAACAAGAGGAATTCAGTGCAATTCAGAATGTGCTGAGGCTTTTGAGGTGATACGATGGATGGTATAACTGTTCTAATAACAGGGGTAGGAGCTCCCGGAATAAAAGGAACCTTATATTCACTCGAAAAAAACTTTGATAATAGAAAAATAAAGACAGTAGGAACGGATATGAAAGAAGATGCTATCGGGAAATATTTATGTGACAAATTTTACCAGATTCCAAAACCCTCTAATAATGAGTATCTCTCACAATTGTTAAATATCTGTGAAAAAGAAAGCGTTGATGTACTTTTACCGCAAAATACAGCGGAACTACCTGCATTAGCAGAACACAAAAAAGATTTTGGAAATATCGGAACTGAAATTACTATATCGGATAGAAATAGTATAGAAATAGCAAACAACAAATACAAACTTATGAAAACGGCAAATAAAATAGATGTTCCAACGCCTAAGTTTTATTTAGCAGATAATTTTAATGATTTACTTGAATATGCTAATGAATTGGGGTGGCCTAAAAAACGAGTTGTTGTTAAACCCCCTGTATCAAATGGCATGAGAGGGCTAAGAATTATCGATGAATCAATGAATTTAAAAGATATATTCTACTCTAAGAAACCAACAGGAGTATACCTAAAAATGGATAATTTAAAAGAGATTTTGGGACCTTCATTCCCTCGCTTATTAGTTATGGAATATTTACCCAATAAGGAATATACTGTCGATGTGTTAAACACCGAGTCTCTTACAGTAATTCCAAGAAAAAGAGATTTAATAAAGTATGGGATAACTTTTAACGGAACTGTCGAGAAAAATGAAGAGATAATTGAATATTCTGAAAGATTAAGTGAAGCACTAGACTTAAGATATGCTTACGGTTTCCAATTTAAATTAGACGAAAATAATGTACCAAAACTTTTAGAATCGAATCCAAGAATCCAGGGGACTATGGTTTTGGCGACATTTGCAGGAGCAAACATCATTTATGGAGCGGTTAAATATGCATTAGGGGAAGAAGTTCCTGAGTTTGATATTGTGTGGGGAACAAGAATAATGAGGTATTGGGGGGGTATCAGAGTGAATGAAGCAACGATTTTGGGGAGATTATGAAAATCTGGAAGAAGTATACCAACTATCTATTGAAAGGAGAATGGCATATCCACACAAACTATACAGATGGCAAAAATAGTGTATCCGAATATTGTAAAAAAGCTATAGAATTGAAAATCCCTTTAGTTGCCTTTACAGAGCACGTTAGAAAAAATACGAATCACGTGTATTACGATTTCAATCAATTTTTAGACGATATTGAAAAAGCAAGAGAAGAGTTCAATCTAATAATATTATCTGGATGTGAAGCAAAAGTTTTACCGAACGGGGGGTTCGATGTTGAAGAGTGGATTTTAAAAGAAGTTGATTATTCGATATTCGCCTTTCATTCTTTTCCTGAAGATATTGATATGTATATAGAAAGTCTAAATAGTGTTTTGAGAAATAGATATGTTAATGCTTGGGCACACCCAGGGGCATTTTTAACTAAACACGGTTTAGAATTGTCTGAAAAGGAGTTAATTAAAATTTTTAAGTCGATGTGGAAACAAGAGGTTTTGCTCGAGATAAATGGAAAATATAGTGTTCCTTCAGAAAATTGGATAAGTGTAGCGAGAAGATATAATGTTAGATTAGTCAGGGGTAGCGATATCCATTGTATTAATGAGTTAAAGGGTGAGTTAAATGGGTAATTTTATTGTTCTGGAAGAAAGGTATGGTCTAATTTTTATTTATGATGAGTCAGGTAAGGGCATAAATAAAGCACTCGTATTTTTATCCAAAAAAAAAACACGTCTAGAAGAGTAAAAAAGAGAAATTGCTTAATGAAAAAAATAGATGTTACAGAGTTTATGACGGAATTTATAGATGATTATACACAGAGTTTTCACAAATACAAGAGGCTGTCCAACAATTCAAAAATGGAAGAAAAGAAATGCAAATAGGGCTTCAAAACCAAAAAGAATCGAATTTTTTAGTGCCAAAAGCAATTGCGGAACATCCTCACAAGAGCTACAAAATGGGTAATATGTAAATGATCATCGCAATCCACCAGCCCAATTACCTCCCATATCTGGGATTCTTTGACAAGATGAAAAAATCAGATCTATTCGTGATCTACGATGACGCACAGTTCAACAAAAGTGATTTCCAGCATCGCAATAGAATCAGAATACATAATGGCTGGAAATGGCTCACAGTACCGGTTGAGAAGAAACATCTACCGATAAACGAGATAAGGATAAAAAACGAAGTGAGCACATGGAAAGGATTGGGATGGGCGGATGCACATTTCAAAGATATCGAGGACAATTACAAGGGTGCGGCTTATTACAGCGAGTATGCAGACGAACTGAAGAAGATTTATGAGAAAAGATATGATAAACTGGTTGAGCTGAACATGGAACTGATAAACTTTCTGAAAAAAGCATTTGATATAAAGACAGAAATAGGACTTTCCAGCGAGTTAGGCTTTACATCCAGATCCACTGAGCGGCTGGTAGAGATGGTTGAGGCATTAGGGGGGGATACATATCTCTCTGGAGCTGCGGGGCGCAATTATCTTGATACCTCGTTATTCCAGAAGAAAGGCATAAAAGTGGTATTTCAGGATTTTAAACATCCCGTTTATAAACAGCGTTATGAAGGCTTTGAACCAGATATGGCGGCGATAGATGCATTGTTCAATGTGGGCAAGATGCCTTAATAAAAGGGTTATGGATGAAAAATAGAAATATTCTTGCGATTGGGGCACATCCAGACGATATAGAACTTGGATGTGGGGGCACGATCAGGAAACATGTTTTGAATGGCGATAAAGTCTGTTATGTCGTTGCATCCCTTGGAGAGAAAAGTGGAGATGCAGATAGAAGAAAGTCTGAAGTGATGGCTGCAGCGAAGTTAATGGAAGTTGAGAATGTTCACTTCTTAAATCTGCCTGACACAATGATAATGCATGATGGAGACACAGTCAGTCTGTTAGATGAGCATATAAAAGAACTTGAACCTGAGATAGTGTATGTCCACTCTCCCAAGGACTTTCATCAGGATCATGCGAATATTGCGAAATCCACCTTATCTGCCTCACGTCGGATGAAGAATGCTATTCTCTTATATGAAACGCCCTCAACCACAATAGAATTTAGACCAGCGGCATTCAGTGACGTTAGCGAGGTATTTGAAGATAAATTGAGGTGTATAGGAGAATACGTTTCACAGAACAAGAAGGAATACATGGAAAAAGAGGCAATCATAGGTCTGGCGAAAGCGAGGGGGTACACCATGGGCGTGGAATTTGCAGAGGCGTTCGAGGTTGCGAGGTTGTTCAGATGGTAAAAGTAAATTATGGCTCTTTGGAGTGGACACAAGGAATATGACAGACTCTCAAAAGAACTATCTCATTGTTACGCCGGTTAAGAACGAAGGAGTTAATTTGCCAGATCTTATCCGGTCCATAGCATCTCAAACATTAAAACCCGTGTTATGGGTTATTGTGGATGATGGAAGCACAGACAACACGCCTGATATAATTAGAGAAGCCAAGAAAAATTATGATTGGATTGAAAGCATTCAAATGAATAGTGATAAAAGAGATCTGGGATTGCACTTAGCGAAGGTGGTCAGAACTGGTTTTGATTTTGCAATTGAACATTGCAATAAAAACGGGATTGATTATGAATATTTAGCTAATGTTGACGGCGATCTAACATTGGACAGGACGTTCTTTGAGAATCTAATAAAAGAGTTTGAGAGAGATCCTGAACTGGGTGTTGCGAGTGGGGGTATCAAGCTTCCAGTTGGTGATCAAATGGTACACATAGAAGGGCTACCAGAGGATGAACCTTCTGGTGGTGATATGCTGATAAAGAGAGAATGTTTTGAGAAATGTGGAGGTATCCCTGTATCGTATTCATGGGACAGTGTGCTGAAGGCAAAAGCACAATTGAGGGGTTGGAAAACAAGGAGATTTGAAGAGAATATAGCAACTGAAATAAGAGGTGTCAGTAGTGCTGAAGGGTACTGGAAAGGATATATGCACAAAGGTACAGGTGCTCATTATTTAAATCTTCATCCATTTCATGTTTTTGTTAAAACTGTGATTTATTTACTCCATAGGAGAGGAAAAGAACCGTGGTATGTCGGAATTGCGTATTTGGCAGGTTATCTTGGTAGTGTAATGAAAAGAAAAGAACAGGTAGATGATGAAGAAGTTAGAAAATATTTTTGGAACAAGTTTTGGAACAAGTGGAAGAACATTAATAAGCTCCGTCTGTTCAAGCTGAGAGACCAATGAAGTTATCCAATAAAATAAAACCTGGGTTATTTGTACTTCTTTTAGCTTTAAACATTATCCTGCGGTTTCAAGTCGTACCTCACGAGGTATATCCCGATTCGGTTTTGATGCACATAATGACAAACTCAATAAACGAGTTTGGATATGCCAGATGGTTCCTTCATCCATTGTCGATATTTGGACTTTATCCTGCTTCATATTCGAGTACGATGCAATTTCTCCTTTCTGGTATCTCACAATGTTCAGGAATGGAGATGAGGTGGGTGATATTTTTGTACTGTATTTTTATCGGGCTACTGAGTATGTTTACCGCCTATTTGATGGCAGGGAAGATTGTAGATGACGACCTTTTCAAATTTTTAGTGGCATTTGGTTTTTCCACCACACCTGCAGTACTGGGATATACCACTTGGACGATACCAACACGGGGACCTCTGATAGTACTGGCGCCATTGCTCGTGTATCTATTGTTAAAGTGCCGTACATCCCTCAAATACGTTCCTTTAACCCTCCTTTTAGCGATATTCCTGTTGGCAACGCATCATTTATTCTATTTCCTCATTCCTGCGTTCTTTGCATATTTTATTATTGTTCTTTATAGTAAATTGGAAAATCATATCAATACAAAATTCTCAGAAAAAATCTCATCTTTAACTTCTGCTCCTTATGTCACCCCATTTATCACTATTGGCGCTTTCCTCTTTATGTTTTCGATACCTTTCTTTACTGGTCGTTTCATCGAACACTCGAGATATGCATCAATAGATGTGAGTTATGTAAGATACCTTGGATTATTGATCATCCCTGCCGCCGGAGGCCTGGCATACCTAATATTTAAGCAAGACAAAAGATTTGGAGAATGGTTTCTGCTATTGACATTAATACTGCTCACCACTTTTGTATATGAACAGACGTACATGAAGTGGTTCCTGCCGATATTTGCAGTCCTTCTTGCGGGTACAGGTTTGTTAAATATTCTAAGAATATCGGAAAAACAAAAACATACACTGCCTTTATTTTCCATTTTTCTGCTGTTATGCATCATCTTTTCTGGTTACTATCAGTTTATACATTTCCTGCCTGAAGACGGCGTAAAGCCAATAAACGAACGGTATGTTGAAGAATCAACCTATATGACTGGTAGATGGATGAAAGAGAATATTGTAAATGGTTCTGCTATATCAAACGATGAAATCTTCGGTGCGAGAATATTCGCGACATCTGAGACGATGCACCTTCTCACTTCATCCACATACGCCGATCAGATATACGGCTATATCAGCATCAATATCTCAGAATTTAAGCGATATCCGCTGACGTCTGAAGATTTCTGGTTCAGTGGATATAAAGGACCCGATCCAGGAGAGGCCCTCTGGGGAGAGATTAACTTATTGCATAAATCTCCATTAAAGTTCGATATCACTTATTTTGTGGAAAATAAAAGAGCTTATGGCAACATTATATGGAACCATGGGCGCCCCCCCTCAAAGCTGCTTCATCTTGCATACGACGAAAAGAATTGTATATATGATAACGGAGATGTTAATATATGGCTGTTAAATTAACGTTTAGAAGGTGACATTTGCAAGTCAAGAAACGGGGGTCATACTGTTGAAAATATTGCTTGTTGGACAGTGGTTTGTTTCGGAAGATAATGGGAAAATTGTTATCCCGGGCGGAACAGAGCGATATGTATATGGACTTGCAAAGCAACTGCAGAACGATGGATATGAAGTTATGGTTCTATCTGCTACCATGGATAAAGGTGAAACAGGCTTTAATGAACTGGATGGATTGAATACATATATATTTAAAGCACCGGCGAAATTTTATGGCTACAGCATCGATATTTTATCCTTCATTTATACATTGAAATTTATAAGAAGATTCAATCCTGATGTTGTTCATGTTATTGCCACGAGATATCGGTTTGCTGCCGGCGCGATAGCGGCAGCAAAAATCATGAAGGTGAAGGCAGTATACACAAGAACGACACTTCCACATAGTGAGGGTAGAAGACGGCTACCAGTTCTTCTTGATGATTGGTTCTTTACTAAGATAGTTAGACAAAGCGATAGCATCATTGCGCTCAGCAGGGTGATGAAAGATGTGATGGAACGGGAAATCCACCCAAAACTGATCGAGGTCATACCCAGTTTCATCATGAGAAGTTACTGCAGCAAAGCGGAAAAAGATAATAACCGTGTTCTTTTTGTGGGTCGGTTGGATAGATTAAAGGGTATTGAGCATCTCATTAAATCACTATGCTATGTGAGAAAAGAGATACCTGAAGTCAGATTGTCTATCGCAGGAACTGGTGATTTGATGCAGCATCTGAAGCAGTTAGTTTCCAGATACGGTCTGGAAGACAATGTGACCTTCGAAGGACATCTTGGTGAGGATATGTTGGTTGACATATACTCAAGAAGTGAGATTTTTGTTTTTCCATCATTACGAGAGGGGATGCCGATGGCGTTACTTGAAGCAATGAGTGCTGGTTTGCCTGTTGTTGCGTTTGATATCGAACCCAATGTCGAAGCACTTGGTGGTGGGAAGTATGGGGTATTAGTAAAAGCGGGGGACGTGAAGGGTCTGGCACGGGAAATTGTACAGTTACTTAAAAACGAGGGGCAGAAAGCTCACTATTCGAAAGTGAGTATGGAACGAAGCAAAGAATATTCGCAAGAAACGATCGTGCGAAGGATCGAAGAAGTGTATTCTGACCTTTTCGAGGTGACCTGATGAAAGTAGCAATGCTAACATATCTGGGAGAGGAAAGCGGCGTTTACACACATGCAAAGAATATAGCAACACAAATCACCAAAAGTCCTGATGTTGACCTGCATATAATATCAATAGGGGATGAAAATATTATAACAAACCAGTTTGGAGCTACCATACATTTCATAAAAAGAGCAAATTTTAGAGGTGCAACCTATTTTTATTATCCCTTGTTATTTAAGAAGAAGATAATAGAGATAAATCCAGATATTGTACATATTCAGGGATATGCGAGATACTATTACATAGCAGTCTCGTTATTGAAGAGATATCCCTTCATATTAACCCTCCATTCGAATCTTACTGAAGAACTTGAGTATCGTTTACCGCAATCGTTAAAAAGGTATGTATCATTAAAAACCGAGCCATACCTCGAAAAACGACTGGTGAGAAAAGCAGAGCAGGTCATTGTCCCATCTCCACATATGGTGGAGTTCCATGTTGATATGAAAGATAAAATGTGTGTGATTCCGAATGGTGTGGCTGTTGAGAAAATCCAAAACAGCGTCCTGATGCAAAGAGATATGGCACACCCATCCATTCTTTTTGTTGGACGACTTGAAAAAATAAAAGGTGTTGATATATTAATAAAATCAATTTCATTTGTCGTGAGTTCAATACCCAATGTTCACCTGTATATCGCAGGAATCGGAGAAGAAGAGGGTGAATTAAAACACCTTGTAAAAAAATTGGATATAGAAGAGAACGTAACATTCTTAGGTTTTGTCTCAGAAGATGATAAGTGGTCATATTATAAGTCCACTGATTTGTGTGTAGTACCGTCCTTAGAGGAGCCTTTTGGTATAGTGTTATTGGAGGCAATGGCATGTGGCAAACCAGTGGTTGCATCAAATGTTGGGGGGATACCCTACATAGTCGAAGATGGGGAGACCGGGTTATTGTTCGAATGTGGTAATATAGAAGATCTGGCAGAAAGAGTAACCGCTCTTTTAGAGGATAAAGAACTGCGGAAAAAAATGGGAGAAGCGGGATATGAAAAAGCAAAGGAATTTTCATGGAGTAATATCGCTGATAGGACGCTTGAATTGTACAGAGTGGTATTATCGGAAGTACAGGTAAAATAGTTGTTTGCAAACAGATCAGCAATTAACCCTTGTTAATCAGCTTCTTAACCATATTCCAATCCTCATCTGAAAAGGTTCTCAGAATCAAAAGTATTACTAAATACACTCCAGCCGATAGAGGAACCAACAGGAACAGACTTAGATTTTCAAGACAGTAAATAAAACCACCCATAACCAGTACACCAATCACGGGTTTTACCAGTATTTTATGCACAGGAAGTACGAGTAAATGTTTAGAAACAAAATAGAAATTTAACATGAAAAGCACAGCATTTGTAACTACCGTTGCAATCGCTGCCCCGGTATAGCTTAATTGTGGAATTAAGATTAGATTGAGGATCACATTTACAATAGCACATATACCTGCACTCAGCGCAGTTAATTTTTGCTGATTTATTGAAATCAGAAGATTCATCAAAACTGAATTGGTCGAAATAAATATAAATGCCCAGATCAATAACCGAAGCGCTGCGGTTGAATCACTAAAAGAGGGGCCGTAAACCAGAAAGATTACTTTATCTGCGAGGAGTGATATGCCTATAACCACCGGAAAAGCGATGATCAGAAGATACTTAACGCTAAACTTATAACTTTTGATTAATTTTTCTTTCGAACTTACAAAGTAGTTAGACATTAACGGAAAGACAGATATCATGAGCGCTGAACCGATGAAACCCAAAGGTTCAATTAATTGGAATGCCGCAGAATATAAGCCAACTGAAGCATCACCTCTCAGCATTGAAAGCATTATTATATCTGTTTTGTGATATATCACCCATGTAAAACCCAGAAGTGCGAGTGGTAATGATTCTTTCAGCAGATATCCACATAGTTTGAAATCAATGGTGAACTTTGGTTTGACGAATTTCCTGGAGAATAAAAAATTAACCGATGATTTGAGCACTTCGGAAAGCACCATTGCAACTACGACCTGCATAAGTGAGCCATGTGAAAAAATAATCCAGAATATTAAAATTGCATAAAAAATCCTGTAAACCACTCTTGCAATTATGCTATATTCCATCTGGAGGTTCGCCTGGAATATTGTGGTGTATAGATCACTGAAAGAGATAAACAAGAGCGTGAATGATGCTATATAAACATAAGTTGTTGTGTCTGATGGGTATGACATAAAAGATATTATAATTATCGCCAGTGTAATGGCAAAAGTACTTAATGATAATTTTATAATACGTGCATTTCCAATTAACTTTGATGTCATTGACCCATCACGGGCTATTTCTCGAACAAGAATTTTTTTAAGACCCAAATCAGTTATTTCACCAAAAAAAGCAAGATATGCAAAAACAAAGCTGTATTTACCAAATTCAACCGGTTGAAGATACCTTGCAAGATATATAACAGTGAATAAAGCTATTATTTTGCAGACAATCTCCCCGAGTATGACAATGCCCGTGTTCTTTGCAACTCTTTGTACAGTGCTCAAGTGTGAATAATCCCCCTCATACGTAATATGACCTGCGTTATTAATTAGCTCAGTGGAATATATAGCAGTGATGTTCAGGACACTCAAAAAAAATGATGTGCACAACGCTATTTTTTTACCTATTTTCTTCTATTTTTCGATATAGTAAAACAAAATTTACCAGTTTCTGGCTATGATATATAAATATTATAGATCTTTTTCAATAGTAATCATAAATGTTTAAGCAACCTATTAAATAATTCACAAATTAGCAGAGGCTTTATAGTATTAAATTTGTAAAGATAGAATCGTGAAAGCGAGAGGAATCAAAGATGTGGGATTTAAGGAGACCGATGCGCAGATATTGTTCGTAACTTTAGTTATTATTTATTTCCTGCTATTGTTTGCTGGTGTAGGAGCGGTAGAAGCAACCGATTACTATGTAGCAACATGGGGAAACAATAGCAGCTCAGGAAACTTTACACACCCATGGCAAAATATATCGTATGCAGCTCAACAGGCAGTAGCAGGTGACACGATCTACCTGTTTGATGGAGTGTGGTATGATGAGCATGTTGTTTTTGCTAATTCTGGAAATGACACGCACCCGATTACCTTGACTGCATATAACGGGACGCCGACCATGGACGGTGGAGATTCAAGCGTTTCTGTTGGGAGTGTGCTTGGAGGTTACGAATTTATAAACATAAGTGGTATTGCGATTCGCAATACGACAAAGTATGAAGCAATATTGGTACGCAGATCAAACAATATACACCTAAAAGATATGACAATATCAAACACGTCAGATATAGGCATATCATTTAGTGAATCAACAAACTGCTCAATAATTGACAGCACGATTCACAACACAGGCTGGAACTCAGTAATGACAGCGGGTTCAGAAGACTATTCTACTAAAGACATAATAATTAAAAACTGCACCATTTATAACTCTCCAAATCATGGATTAATAGATATTCACAGGTATAGCTATGGTTACATTGAAATATCAAACAATACGATATATTATACTCCAAATGTTGCAATATACATCCACACGGGTACTAACAGAACAGGGGGGCTTGTTATAAAAAACAACATCATACACGATGCATGGAAGGGAATACAGACCGAGCATCTGTGGAATGACATTGTTTATACCAACAATACAATATACAATTGCGATGAAAGAGCCGTGCTTGCAAAGGGGAATAACGTAACATGGAAAAGGAATTTATTTTATAACAACACAGCCGGGGTTCAGATGGTTGGTGATAACATAACTTTTGATGATAATCAAGTTAGTAACTATTATAGGATTGATGAGGGAAACGGAACTATCAGAAATGAAAAAAACGATTCTTTTGTGCTTCAGACTGGATATGGCGGAAATGGTAAAATTGAGTATGCTGATGGGAGAATATTTGAGACTGTTGTAACATGGCATAATGGAAATTATACAGTTATTTCACCTCGTTACTGGCCTGAAAAAAGCAATTATTCAATAGTGACAGAGGGAGTTGGAGAAGGAGGTGTGCTGGTAAGCGTTACAGTCTACAACATGACCGCAGTTCCAGCATCAGATTACGCCACAGTAACAGTCAACAAGTTCAACACATCACTACCACAGGGGAATATCCTGGTCAATTTCACAGCCAACACGACTGATGGGAACAACGTGGTTTTCACTGTCTGGGGTTTGAAACCAAATTACCATTACCTGATCAAAAGAAATGATGTTGACTACATGACAGAAGAGGCAAATTCATCTGGTTACATTCAATTCAGTAATTCGGAGTGGTCTGACGAGACATTTACGATAGAAGAGTCGTCAACACCACCCTCTCTGGGTAACATCTCAGGCACAGTCACAACTCTCTCCTTCTCTCCAATCCAAAATGCGACCATAACCATTGTAGGAACTGGGAGAAGTGCTGATACAGATGGTAATGGAAACTACACGATAGAGGATGTGCCAACCGGTAATTACACAATAACCTGTACAGCAGATGGCTACGAAGCGTGTTCAAAGCAGGTGGCGATAGTAGAAGGTGATAATACTGTTAACTTTGAACTGAGTCAGGTAGAAGACTCCACCCCTCCCACAACCACATATACTATTAGCCCAACCCCAGCTGAGTCTGGCTGGAACAATGTTACTCCGGTGGTGGTGACATTCTTTCGCGGTGATGGTGGCTCTGGTATTAGCTATACCAATTATTCTAAGATATCGGCAACGGGTCCGTGGACAACGATAAATCTTACTGCAGCCACAGGTACTGATGCAGGAAATGTGACGGATGTTGGTGAGAGCAAATTTAACATAACCGTGATGGATGAAGGGGTGACGACGTTATGGTACTACTCGGTTGACAATAATTCAAATTTTGAGACCGTTAGAAATGTAACGATAAAGATAGATACTGCTTCCTGTGAGACATACGATACAAATGGGACCCCAGGAATCCAGAAAGATGAAGTGAGTCAGGCTATAGAAGACTACCTTGGTGGTTTGATCAGTAAAGAGACAGCTGTTGCTGTGATTATCTGTTACTATGGGCTGGGAGATTAACGGTTAACAGGTATCTGGATTCTATCTAAAAAAGAGGGGGTTTATCGAATGAGAAAAAGATAGATGAAAAGTTTAAGCGGTCAGAGGTGTGTTTCAGTCAAGCTAAAAACCTGCAGGCCCTTTCTTTCCAGTATCTACAAGGTACTTGACACAGCAGGCATGTTCAACAGATGAGAGAATAACAAAAGCCTCATCAACGGTTGAACCCCGCGCAAATGTCCCATGTCCTTCTGCGATAGCAGCTTTATGATCCTTGAGTGCATCGGCAACTGCCTCTGCAAGCTCATCTGAGCCAACACCGCCACCAACAACAGGAATCTCGTGCAGGAGATATAGACTCTCAGAATCCTCAGGAACGATCAGGTTTCCTTTGCCATAGATCATCGAGAGTGCGACCGCATACCTTGAGTGTCCATGCAGTATCGCAAGGGCCGATGTCTTCTCATAGACTTTTCTGTGCAGGTTCACCTCGCTCGATGCGATCACATCCATCTCATCAGGGATAGACGGATCGATCGGTACAGATATGATCTCACCCTCAAGCTCATCGAGCATACTCCCTGTTGTGCTAATCTGCATCCGATCCCCGATGCGCTTGCTGACATTTCCAAAATGAGAGTCAACAAGCCCGGATATAACCATTTTACGGCCGTACTTGATCAGTTCTTCCATTGTTTACACGTCTTCAATACCAACTATTTTTTTTCATTCAGATATATAAGAGTTGGGATGCGTGCTTCATTGGATGAAAAGATTTAAGAGTGATCGAACCATCAACTGTGGTGGGCGTGTGGCCTAGTCTGGATAGGGCGGCAGCCTCCTAAGCTGCAAATCGCGGGTTCAAATCCCGTCACGTCCGTCTCAATCATCTTTCGAAAGATTAATATCTGATACGGCTGATAGATGCGTGGAGAGCGGGCCCGTGGTCTAGGGGTTATGACATCGCCCTTACACGGCGAGGATCATGCGTTCGAATCGCATCGGGCCCACTTCATGGTCGCCCGGGTAGCTCAGTTGGGAGAGCGCCAGACTGAAGATCTGGATGTCCCCGGTTCAAGTCCGGGTCCGGGCATAATGGCAGACGAGAGACTAACATCACGTGAGCGGACAATTTTAAAGATTTTTATTGATTCAAATTCTCTTTTCGAAGATGAACTCCTGGAGCTCTCGCCACTCATGCGGGAACAGACGTTGAGATCTGTGATCTTACTCGAAGAGAAAGGTTTTCTTGAGGTAAATGAACATAAGTGGGATAGATACCTGTTGACCGAGGAGGGTAAGCTATATTTAGAAAAAGGATTGCCCGAGCGTCAGATTCTTGAATATTTACTAAAAGAAGGTAGTACACCGATAAAAACGATCAGAGATGTTTTTTCACCTGAGCTTGCGGGTATCGCACTTGGGTGGCTAAAGAAGAAGAAGTGGGCAAAGATCGATAAAGGTGTCCTTGTGGCAGAGGGTGATGTTGAGAAGGGAGTGGATGAACGCATTCTCGAACTGATAAATACCGCTGATCCAACATCCGATGAGTTAACTCATGCAAAAAGTGAGATCGAGATCCTGAAGAATCGTGGGCTTATTGAGATAGAACCACACCGAAGGCGGCGTATCTCGATAACAGCGAAAGGTATTGCATGGGCAGAACAGAACCGTGATCTGATTGAACGTGAGGTTAAGGAGATTACGCGGATTACACCTGAGCTTATCAGAAATGGGGGGTGGCGGGATGGCTTTATTCTACCCTATGATATCTCTGTCAGCGCAAAAAGGATTTATCCTGCAAAGATTCATCCCTACCAGCGGATACTTGATAGGATACGAAGAACATTCATCGAGATGGGTTTTGTCGAGATCAAGGGTGAGATTATCCAGAGTTCGTTCTGGAACTTTGATGCCCTCTTCCAGCCACAGGATCATCCAGCACGGGAGATGCAGGATACATTTTATCTTGATCTGAAGGCTGAGCTTCCTGAAAAGTTCGTTGAGAAGGTGAAAGCAGTCCATGAGAACGGTGGTGATACGGGTTCAAAGGGCTGGGGTGGAGTTTGGCAGGAGGAGGTTGCAAAACAGAAAGTTTTGAGAACCCATACAACCTCGATCACAATAAAATACCTCGCAGATCACCCAGAGCCGCCTGCAAAGGTTTTCTGTATCGATCGGGTTTATCGAAGAGAGACGATGGATGCAACGCACACGCCTGAGTTTGAACAGCTTGAAGGGATCGTGATGGATGAAGGCGTATCGTTTGCAAATCTTCTGGGCTGCCTCTCCACGTTCTACCACCTTATGGGTTTTGAGGATGTCAGGTTCAGACCGGGTTACTTCCCTTACACCGAACCATCTGTTGAGGCAGAGGTTTATGTGGAAGGTAGGGGGTGGATCGAGCTTGGAGGTGCGGGTGTCTTCAGAGAAGAGGTTACAAAACCGTTCGGGATCGATGTACCGGTGCTTGCATGGGGACTTGGAATATCGCGGCTCGCGATGATCATTCTTGGGCTTGATGATCTCAGAAAGTTATACCATTCTGATATACGCTGGCTCAAAGAGACGGCGGTGTGCGAGATAAACAAGTTTTAATGTCCTTCCCAAGTTTTCCCGCCGCATCAGCCCTGCACTGCCTGCAATGTGTCATCTGTTTAACATAAGGTTTACATTCATCCTGAATCTTTCGTTTCTCTTCAGGTGTGGGTGCAGGGATATCCTTGAATTTATACTGGGGTATGAGCGGAATGATGTTCTGCAGGAATACCCCCATCTCACCAATCTTCTTTGCGATCTCGCTGATATGTGTATCATTCACACCAGGGATCAATACTGAATTGACCTTCACGATGATCTTTCTTTGCAGAGCAGCTTCTATCCCTTCAAGCTGTTTTTGAAGAAGGAGTGTTGCCGCTTCTCTTCCTGTGTATCGCTCTCCCTCATACTCAACAAATGTATAGATCTTCTCGCCGATTGCAGGATCAACGGCGTTCATCGTGACAGTAATTGTTGTAACACCAAGCGCATCAAGATCATCGATTCTTGCAGGGAGGAGGAGCCCGTTTGTGCTCACGCATAGCAGAAGCTTCGGAAATTCCTTGCCAACAAGTCTGAAAGTCTCAAACGTCTCCTCATTGAAGAGCGGCTCACCAGGTCCTGCAACGCCAACGACTTTGATGTAGTGATGCTCTTTGATTACATCCCTGACTCGCAAGACCGCCTCCTCTGGAGTTAGAACCTGGCTTGTAACACCTGGACGCGACTCGTTTACACAGTCAAACCTTCGAATACAGTAGTTACACTGGATATTGCAGTGAGGCGCGACGGGCAGATGTATCCGCCCAAAGAGGTGCATCGCATTCTTGCTGAAACAGGGGTGTGACTGTATCTTTCGAAGCTGTGTTTCATCCCACGTGATATCGCTGATATTATTCTCATAATCACCCATAACCGGGAACCTCCACCGGATCTGGTTGCTGTGCTCCTGTAAGTGTAAGTATCGTTTAGTTAAATACCTTCTGATTTATTCTGCGATTGTCGGCTTTTTATGCATGATATTATAAACCCTTAAGCATAGTTCTGATGGATGAAAACGTTACGGGTATGTATCCTGAGAATTGAGGGTACAAATTGCGAGGCAGAGATGTTTTCTGCTTTTAAAGGTGCGGGTATGGATCCTGAGCTGGTTCACCTCAAACAGCTTACAGGTGATGCACTACCGAGAAGGGCGCTGGAAGATTACGACTGCTTGATGATACCAGGCGGCTTTTCAAGTGGGGATTATGTGCGTGCAGGCGCAATCTTTGCCGCAAGGATGAAATGCAAGCTGCGCGAAAGTATCCTGAACTTTCTTGATGGAGGCGGACTCATCGGAGGGGTATGCAATGGTTTTCAGGTGCTTGTTGAACTTGGGCTTCTACCAGGGTTTGATGACCTGATCTCCGACGAACCGCAGATGGCACTTCATATCAATGATTCAAATAGATTTGAGTGCAGACTGAGCTTTTTGCGGCATGAGCTTGAGGAAGGTACCTCTCCTTTCACATCCAGGATCAAGAAGGGCGCTATATTGCGGATTCCGTCAGCTCATGCAGAGGGAAAGGTCGTATTTCCAGAAGAGTTTCAGAAGGAATATCTGGAAAAGATGAGGAATAACAACCAGATCATATTCCGATATGTTAACCCCGACGGAGGAGATGCCACACACCCGTGGAATCCGAATGGTTCTGTGGAGGATATCGCGGCGATTTCAAACCCGAAAGGAAATGTATTTGGCATGATGCCACACCCTGAACGGGTCTTCAACGCCTGCAATGATCCAATGGTAAAGCGGGGTGAATTGAAGGAGTATGGAGATGGCAGAGCGATCTTTGATTCGATATTCGAATATCTATCCACATATAGATCAAAACAGCTTTTTTAATTATTATTTGTTTAAGTAGTGACATTTACAGGGCATATCTGACAAATTTTAGAAAAGCTTATATGCTAATCCTATGAGTTAAACTAATTATAAAGACGCCACAGTTAGGAGATGGTAAGTGATGAGAGTTATTGATATAGAAAATGTAACTGTAGAACTTGGCGGTAAGACAGTTGTTGATGGTGTAACACTTGGTGTAGATGAAGAAGATGTTATTGGGCTGGTAGGAGAGAGTGGTTGTGGAAAGACCGCATTGCTCCATGCAGCATATGGTGTTGAGGGTTATGAGCCCGTGAGTGGGGACGTAATCTATCATGTGAAGATCTGCACCAACGAGCGGTGCAATGAGGCTCACATACCAAGCCATGAGGGTGGATGTAGAAAGTGCGGTTCACCCGTTGAGGCGAAGGACGTAAACCTCTGGAAACCTGAAAACGAAAGCGATGCACTTGCTGTAAAAAACAGAACATCCATTATGCTTCAGCGTTCTTTCTCACTCTACTCGATGCGTTCAACATTTGAGAACATCGTCGAAGCGCTTGTTACGATCAGGTATCCTGTTGAGCTGAGAAGAGAGCGTGCGATGGAGCTTATCAACCTCGTGGGCCTTGCACACAGAACAACCCACATCGCAAGGGATCTAAGCGGCGGTGAGAAGCAGCGACTTGTTCTGATAAGACAGATCGCAATGGAACCAATAGTTTTGTTCCTTGATGAGCCGTCGGGAACCCTTGACCCGATTACAGCAGAGTACATCTACGGCGTGCTTGGAAAGCTTGTGAAGGAAACAAAGGTCACAGTGCTTCTGGCATCACATCTTCCGAAGTTCACAGGGCTTGCAGTGCAGACACTGGGATTAATGGAAGCAGGGAAGATCCTGCAGGTTGGAGAGCCAGCTGAGATCGCAGAACGGTTTATGGCAAAGGTCCCACCAAAGTACGAGTCAAAAGTCACCATTGGAGATCCAATTATTGAGATCAGAGACCTCAAGAAGTACTACTACACCGTGGACAGAGGTATAATAAAAGCAGTTGATGGTGTCAATATTACCATTCGCGAGCGGTCGATTCACGGGCTTCTCGGATTCAGTGGTTCTGGAAAAACAACCCTTGTGAAGATTATGATGGGGGATCCAAGTATCACAGGATATGATGGTACCTGCCGGGTAAGGGCCAATGGAGAATGGATCGATATGCATCCAAGTAACCGTGGTGGACGAGGTAAGGCACTTGCGATGATGAGCACATCCTACCAGGAGTATGACATGACCGCGTTCAAGACGGTATGGCAGGAACTCAGAGGTGTGCTGCCTGAGCTCAGTGATGAAGAGGCAAAAGAAAGGATATATGAGGTTTTACGGTTACTTGAGTTCGATGATGACCACATTGCGGAAATGCTGGATCGAGATACGGACGCACTCAGTGAGGGTGAGAAGCAGCGGATGCTTGTTGGTTTTGCCCTGCTAACAAAGCCAAAGATCGCATATCTGGATGAGCCATCAGGAACACTCGATCCAATATCGATGCGGAAGCTGGCAAACGGTGTGCTGAGGGCACGAGATGAACTGGGAACGACGTTCGTCATCATCACCCATGATATTGACTTCGCCGCTGACGTCTGTGACTATATGGACACAATGGAACTTGGTAAGGTCATATACAGTGGAAATGAACCAGAGAAGGCGATTGAGGCGATGCGAGCTGCCTCAAATGTCAAACTGGAACAGGTTGTTGACAAGAAAACACTTGAAGAGTGGATCCTGAAGACATCCTTCAAGTACATGAGGAAGGCATAAGTCCTTCCTACCTTCTTTTTCTTTTTTGAAGAACCACATATTTTATTAACTATGAGATACATCTCAATTTTGAGATGGTTCCATGACAGATACAGAATCACTGAAACAGCTTGCATTGATGGGTGGCATAAACGCACCGATAAAGGTCTCATCCCATGAGTTTTCTGAGAAACTCCGTTCAAGTCCACAAACTGCTTCAAGGAGGCTACAGGAGCTTGATGAAGCGGGATATATCTCTCGAACGATACAGGGAAATGGACAGTGGATGACAATAACAGATCTTGGTGTTGAACTTCTGAGGAATGAATATTATGCATATCAGAAGATATTTGAGGGAAACGAGGACGCGATTGAGTTGATAGGTACCGTCATGACCGGGTTGGGCGAGGGACAGTATTACATTGCACAGGATGGCTATATGAAACAATTCAGTGAGAAACTCGGATTTCAACCATTTCCAGGAACATTGAACCTGAACCTGACAAAAGAGAGCACAACACTCAGAAAAAAGCTTGACAACCGTAAAGGCATACCTATTTCAGGTTTTAAGGCTGAAAATCGGACTTTCGGTGGAGGACGGTGCTTTCTTGGTGAGATCAAAGGCATAAAATCTGCTGTGATAATACCCGATCGTACGCACTATCCAGAAGATATCGTCGAGATCCTTGCACCGGTAAATCTGAGAAAAAGCCTGTCGGTCAAAGATGGGGATGAAATCAGGATGAAGGTGTTTATATGAATGATTCTATGTATAGAATAGAGCGTGCGAAAAATGCACTCAAAGAAGGTAAACCAATCCTGATCTATGACTCAGACAATAGAGAGGGGGAGACCGATATTGTATACCCTGCAACTACGATCACACCAGCAGACCTCTTCAGGTTGCGAAGTGATGGGGGAGGCTTGATCTGTGTTGCAATCCACCCTGATTCAGCAGATCGACTTGGGCTCCCGTTTATGGTAGATGTCCTTCAGGTGTACTCATCATATAGCAATGGTGGCCGTGGGAAGAACAAATTTGATACAGTAACCGAGAAGATCGGCGATATCCCTTATGACCGAAAGTCATCCTTCTCGATATGGGTGAATCATCGCGAAACGTTCACAGGGATTACAGACAACGATCGGGCATTGACGATCAGAAAACTTGGTGAGATCGTGAAACGATCGATGAACGGCAACGGTGTGAACTTCGGCGATGAATTTCGTTCGCCTGGTCATGTTGCGATTCTCAGGGCCGCAAGAGGGCTTGTCTCTGAACGAGTTGGGCAGACTGAGCTATCGATTGTGATGGCAATTATGGCTGGCATCACACCTTCAATGGCAATATGTGAGATGCTCGACCATCGGACCGGTAAGGCACTATCAAAAAAAGATGCGATCGAGTATGGCAGACTGAACGACATGCCATTTCTTGAAGGCTCAGAGATAATAGATGCTTACAACAGATTTAAAGACTGAAACCGGCGCATGGGTGGAGAAGTACCGCCCGGTGACGCTTGCTGAAGTGGTTGGTAACGATAAGGCGAAGGGAGAACTTATCAGATGGGCAGAGAGCTGGAGAGAGGGAAAACCTGAGAAACGGGCAACTATACTATACGGGAGCGCTGGGGTTGGTAAGACATCGGCGGCATACGCACTCGCTCACGATTTTGGATGGGAAGTTATCGAACTTAATGCATCAGACCAGCGGACTGCAACGGTCATCAAGAAGGTTGCAGGACTTGCATCAAGATCCAGGGGGCTTTTTGAGGGAGGATTGAGACTCATAATCCTTGATGAAGCGGATAACATACATGGTACTGCGGATTTTGGTGGGTCAAGGGAACTTCTGAAGATCGTTCGCACCACGCAAAATCCGATAATTCTGACTGCAAACGACCTCTATGGGATTCCCAGAGCCCTCAAGGTAGAGTGTGAAACAATACAGTTTAGAGCGATCAGAAAAACAGCAATCGTGGCACAGCTCAGGCGAATCTGCAAAAATGAAGGGATAACGTGTGATGAACTTGCATTGAAGGAGCTCGCTGAGGGAAAAAACGATTTGAGATCTGCAATAAATGATTTACAGGCGATTGCAGAAGGGAAAGAGAGAATCACCGTGGAAGATCTCGCAACTGGCATTCGTGATAAGCGTAATTCAATATTCAATTTCCTGTCATCACTATTCAGAGAGGGAGATATAGAAGATGTCTATAAAGCATCCTTTGAGATCGATGAGACTCCAGAAGCGCTCATTCACTGGATCGATGAGAATCTACCACGACAATTTCCAAAAGAACTACTCGTTTATGGCATGGATTGGTTATCAAAGAGTGATCGTTTTCTTGGAAGAGTAAAAAAACGACAAAACTATCGCTTCTGGAGGTATGCAAGTTTTTTGATGATCTGTGGGACGATCCTGACACATACTGGATCGGGAAAGTTCAACCGCACTTTTACCCGATACCAGCCACCATCTCATTTCAGAAGGATTTCAGCGTCAAGGGGCAGAAAAAAGGAGGAGATTGAGCTTGGATTGAAGATTGCGAAAGCCACACACACGTCGGAAACCTACAGCAGGCAGAAGCTGATCCCACTTCTCAGACTTATCTTCACAGACCGTGAAAAAGCAGCAGCGGTCACAGCGGCATTTGGGCTTGATCAGAACGATCTTCTGCTGATTTTCGGCAGTAAAGGAAAACGAGAGGCAAAGGAGGTTCTGAAACTTTCAAAGGCCATCTCTGCCAGAAAAGCGCCCAGCAGCGAAATTTCGGATATGCCATCACCTGAGCCTGCACCCGCATCTACTAAGACCGGTGAAAAAAAGAAAGAGAGTTCTTCTGGTCAGAAGACGTTATTCGACTTTGGGTGAGAGGTGTGGTCGTATATTCTGCGCCTGCAAAGGTATATCTCTCCGGTGAGCATGCGGTTGTCTATAACAAACGAGCTGTGGCTGTGGGTATCGATCTTCGAACCACAGTGAGACTTGAACGGTCTGATAACTTCCATTACCAGACCAATGCAGATACAAGATATCTGGAAGAAGCGGTCAATGCATTCTCCTCAATCAAAGCTGTTGATGGTGTCGAGATAAAGGTTGAGTCAGAGATTCCAGTTGGAGCAGGTCTTGGATCATCTGCTGCTGTCACAGTTGCGACACTCGGTGCATTGAATGAGGAGTTTGATGCTAATTTATCCAAAGAAGATATTGCAAAGCTTGCCTTCGAGGTTGAAAGGTCGATTCAGGGTGTTGCAAGTCCAACCGACACTTTTGTCTCGACTATGGGTGGTTGTGTGCTTGTGCCAGATCTTCTTCGGATACAGGATACGCTCGATTGCGCGATCGTGATTGGAGATACCAGAACAGTGGGGTCAACAAAAAAGCTTGTTCAGGCGGTGAAGGAACTTCGATCGAGCGAACCAGAGGTTATCGACCTGATCTTTGATGCGATTGACCGGATAACTGCCGCTGTCATTGAATGGCTTGAAGCAGCGGATTATAAAAGACTTGGCATGCTCATGAACATAAATCATGGACTTCTTGATGCGATTGGGGTTGGATCTCTGGAGCTTTCTGCACTTGTTGATGGAGCAAGATCGCATGGGGCGTACGGTGCAAAGATCACAGGAGCAGGAGGTGGGGGGTGTATCGTTGCAATCTGCGAAGCAAAGAAGGTTGCACAGGTCGTCGAGGGAATAGAGGAAGCCGGAGGCAAAGCGATCGTTGCAGATGTTTCAGGGGATGGTCTGAGGAAGGTGGTTGGGTGAATATTTTAAACATTCAACGAAAGTGATTTATGAAGTGTATCCATAGATTAGATCATGATATCACGATCTGAGATCTACGAGATCCTTGATAGCTATAACCTCGATGATGCGATGATCGGGGTGCTTGCCTCTCATTCTGCTCTTGATGTCTGTGACGGTGCGATTGAAGAGGGTTTCAGGACGTATGCCGTCTGCCAGCGAGGAAGGGATGCAACATACTCCCGTTACTTCAGGACAAAGCGCAATAAGAGAGGTGAGGTTATCAGAGGGGTTGTCGATGAGTCGCTCGTGCTTGATCGCTTCAATGAGATAATCAGAGAGGAGAACCAGCAGAAGATGCGTGATAAGAGCGTTCTCTTTGTCCCGAACCGCTCGTTCACATCTTACTGCACGATGGATGAGGTCGAGGATGAGTTCAAACTCCCGCTTGTTGGAAGCCGTAACCTCCTTCGAAGCGAGGAGCGAAGTGAAAAAGAGAGCTATTACTGGCTTCTTGAGAAAGCAGGGCTTCCCTATCCTGATCAAATTGAAGATCCAGATGACATTGATGAACTTGTGATCGTTAAGCTTCATCATGCTATCAAGAAGCTTGAAAGAGGGTTTTTTACAGCTGCATCCCCGGAGGAGTACCACAAAACCTCAAGATCCCTTATAAAACAGGGAATCATCACAGAAGCTGACCTGAAAGATGCAAGGATAGAGCGATACATCATAGGACCTGTCTTCAACCTTGATTTCTTTTATTCGCCACTTGAAAGTGAGATGGAACAGCTTGAACTACTTGGGGTTGACTGGCGGTTTGAAACCAGTCTCGATGGACATGTGAGGCTACCAGCGCCACAGCAGATCACGCTCAACGAGAAACAGCTCACGCCAGAATACACGGTCTGCGGTCACAATACATGCACGCTGCGAGAATCGCTCCTTGAGAAGGCGTTCGAACTCGGAGAGAAGTATGTTGAGGCGACAAAAGAGTATTATGATCCAGGCATCATCGGCCCGTTCTGCCTCCAGACGTGCGTTGATAAGGATCTCAACTTCTATATCTATGACGTTGCACCCAGAATCGGCGGTGGAACAAATGTCCATGTGTTTGTGGGACACCCTTATGGAAACACACTCTGGCGAAAGAACATGAGCACAGGCAGACGGGTCGCGATGGAGATCAAGCATGCGATCGAGACCGATCAGGTAGAGAAGATCGTGACATGATCGAAGATCTACTTAAGCACTATAATGAGCCGACCATCGCAACGGTCTGTTCTCACTCAAGCCTCCAGATATTTGATGGTGCGAGAAAAGAAGGATTCAAAACACTTGGAATCGCTTTAAAGAAGCCTCCAAAGTTCTATGACGCTTTTCCGCTTGCAAAACCAGATGAATTCATGGTCGTTGAGCGCTATTCAGAGATAGCAGATCGCAGAAATGAACTCATTCGCCAGGATGCGATCGTGATACCACACGGCTCATTTGTTGAGTATATGGGCGCAGAGCGGTTCCGTGAGCTTGAAGTGCCGACATTCGGTAACAGGAAGGTGCTTGAGTGGGAGTCTGATCGAAAGAAAGAGCGGCAGTGGCTTGAAGGAGCAGGAATCACGATGCCTGCACAGTACTCACTCGATGAGGTCGATAGGCCTGTCATCGTTAAATATCATGGTGCAAAGGGCGGATCGAGCTTCTTCATCGCAAATAATAGAGAAGAGATTGAGAAGAGGGTTGATACGACCCAGGAGTTTACGATACAGGAGTTTGTGCCTGGCACGAGATACTACATCCATTATTTCTACTCGCCGATCAGTGAAGATGGTTACAGATTGAGTAAAGGCACGCTTGAGGTTCTTGGAATCGACAGAAGGGTTGAATCGAATATAGATGAGATCTACAGACTTGGCTCGATAAATGAGCTTGCAAAACTGGGAATAAATCCATCATTTGTCGTAACCGGAAACTTACCACTTGTTCTCAGGGAGTCTCTCCTTCCCAAAGTCTTTGAGATGGGTGAAAAGGTTGTCGAGGAGTCGCTCAAACTATTTGGCGGCGTTATCGGACCATTCTGTCTTGAGACGATCTGCACAGAGGATCTCGAATTCAAGGTCTTTGAGATCTCAGCAAGGATCGTTGCGGGCACAAACCTCTTCATCTCGGGCTCACCGTATGCAGACCTTATCGAGAAAGGATTATCTACAGGAAAACGGATTGCAAAGGAGATCAGGAAAGCGATGGATGAAGGTAGGCTCGATGAGGTTGTGACATAAACGCGCGGTGTGAAAACCCAAATCTTTTTAACAGCCTCCCCAAGATAATTACTGTATCACATCTTTCTTAAATAGGTGGAAAAGCTTTGGAAGAAAAATGCGGTGTTGCAGGTATTGCGCTTGATGGGCGTAGCGTTTCATATCCATTATTTTTTACACTCTATGCACTCCAGCATCGAGGACAGGAGTCTGCAGGGATTTCAACATGGGACGGGGTTTCTATCAGGTCATTCAAGGCAATGGGACTTGTTCCAGAAGTGTTTCATGATCGACACCTGAAGCGACTTAAAGGGGAGATCGGGATCGGACATGTCAGATACTCCACCACCGGGGAATCGTCACCTGAGAATGTGCAACCCTTCACGATTAATTTCAGGGGAGGGATGCTTGCGATCGCACATAACGGCAATCTGATAAATACTGAATTCTTGAGAAGATCCCTTGAGAAGAGTGGTGCAACGTTCGTCTCAACAACCGATACCGAGGTGATCGCAAATCTGCTTGTGAAGGAACTTCTGCGACATGACCCCGTGGATGCTATAAGGTCAGTTTCAATGCAAATCGAGGGTTCCTACTCACTCACAATCCTGATAAATGACCTCTTAATCGGAGTGAGGGATCCACTCGGGATCAAACCTCTTGTTCTTGGCAGCGTGGACGATGGTTATATCATCACCTCTGAGAGCGTGGCAATAGATGCAATCGATGGCAAGCTCATAAGAGATATTCGCCCCGGAGAACTTGTGATGATAAAGGAAGGTAAACTTAAGTCACACATGCTCCAGCAGATGCGAAACACTGCATACTGCGTATTTGAGTACATCTATTTTGCAAGGCCAGACTCGTTGATGAACAATCGTCTTGTCTATGATGTCAGAAGGAGAATTGGCGAGAAACTCGCTGAAGAACATCCTGTTGATGCAGATATTGTCTCACCTGTTCCAGACTCGGGCGTCACGTCTGCGATAGGCTATAGTGCAGCATCAAAGATACCCTATCTTGAAGGACTGATCAAGAACCGCTATCTTGGGCGAACGTTCATCATGCCATATCAGCAAGCAAGAGAAGCGTCTGTCAGGCTTAAACTCAATGTTGTGAAGCCAAATGTAAAAGATAAGCGGGTAATTCTTGTCGATGACTCGATTGTAAGGGGAACAACATCCAGAAGGATCATTGATAATCTCAGGGAGAGTGGTGCCCGCGAGGTTCACCTTCGTATCGGAAGTCCGCCTATCATCGCACCTTGTTATTTTGGGATAAATATGTCAACACGAGAGGAACTTATCGCATCAAACAGGTCTATAGATGAGATAAGAGATACACTCAACCTTGATTCGATCGGCTATTTGAGTATAGAGGGGTTGATCGATGCGATAGGTAAAAAAAGAGAGGATCTCTGTCTCGGATGTTTAACCGGCATCTATCCGCTTGAGATTCCAGGTGAGAAATCTACTGTACGGCAGATGCGGCTCTCCCAGTTTAAAACACGTCGGGAACATCAGTGGATATAACTCAACAAAATTCCCAGATATGGAAAAACGGCCGCCACATCGGATGCGGGTATTTTCTTCTCAATTTCGGGTGCCATTATCCAGATAAGGAGCATCGCAATTACGATATATGGAAGATATGTCCTTGAATAGATGTACAGGATAGCAAAGAGTATGAGAAAGTGCAGGCCGTGAAGAACGAGGAAGAGTTGCTTTGTTCGTTCAATTCCAAGCCAGCACGCGGTTGTGATCGTCCCTGCAGCAAGATCTGATTCATAATCATTTATATGATTCTTGAGTTCGATCGTAATTGAATACACGAAGATCGATAGTGCGATAAGGAGTACAACAGAGGATGGAGCCGCGAGTATCGCATAACCATAGAGGAATAGAAGCGATCCAAAGAATAGCCCATGTGATATCGTATCAAATGGGGGATGTGCCTTGAGTCTCAGGGGTGGTGCTGAGTATGCAAACGCAAGGATCAGAAGCAATATAAATATCACAGATGCTATCCCACCAAAGTAGATGTAGGAGATCACACCTCCAAGAACCGCAGTACTCAATGAGATGATCAGTGCCTCCCTGAACCCAATCAGACCGACTGCGATCGGGTTGTTTTTCTTACCTGATTTGATATCCTCTTTGAGGTCAAAGCAGTTGTTCACAGAGAATGCAAACGCAAGATAGAGAGATGTTGTCAGTACGAGAAAGAGTGTCGGGAGGTCGAAGATAACAGCCACTCCTCCTGCAATGATATACCCAAATAACGCCATCGCAATGTACGTTCGCCAGTCAATAACCCTGAAGTTCTGGTAATGTCCCACCATACGAGTTTTTGTAACTGTGCTCATACTACCTCTTCTGTACGTTTGGTTTTTATCCAGCGCGGTTCAATACTAAATATCTCTTCCCACATCGCCTTAAATCCTATGAAAGCCCTCGAATAGATGTAAAACGGCATCACAAATGAGATCAGCAGATCTTTCCAGTCAGCCATTCCATATCGCATATCCTGAATACTCCTCCCAAGAAAGAGTAGAATAAGTGGAAGGAAGCAAAAGATGATAAGAAAAGGATCTGTCAGTGCTACATAGAACGTAAAAGCGAGAAATCCAATACCGATAAGACCAAGCGGATAGGATAAAACCTGAACGAGAAGAAAAGGATATGCACGTTTGATATTATTTGTTTTCAATCCCCTATCAAAGAGATTTGGGAGGTACTTACTCAATATCTGGAATCTTCCTCTATCCCACCGTTTTCGCTGATTCCACCACGCCATGAAGCCTGTTGTAACCTGTTCCCAGCTTCGCATCCCGAGATCAAGTTTTATCCTGTAGCCGCGATCAATGAGGCGCATTCCCATCTCCTTATCCTCACCAACAACACTCGGATCAAAACCATCGAGTTCATCGAGTACATCACGGCGTATGAAAAAGTTTGAGCCATAGATGAAATGACTCCCCACCACCTGATCTTCGATGAATCGGATAAGATCGATCCCTGTAGCGATCTCACACCCGATAAACCTCGTGCCAAGATCATAACTTCGATTTCGCACAGAACAGCTCCCATCTACCGCACCGATCTTCTGATCCAGGTTGAACCAGCCGACAGCCCGCCTGACAACTCCTTTCTCGACATGATGATCTGCATCATACACACCAATGATCTTGCCTTTTGCATATTCTCGTGCGAGATTGAGCGCTCCTGCCTTTGTACCCTGATAGAGACCGTGATTTTCAATCGCATACACATTATCATACCTCTCTGCGAGTGAAACTGCAATCTCCCCCGTTCTGTCACTGCAATCTGGCTCATAGACGATCATAATCTCAAGGAGATCCTTTGGATAGTCAACCTCAATAAGGTGTTCAATACATCCTTCAAGCACCTTTTCTTCGTTGTAAGCGGGCACAACGATCGTAACAGGTTCATACTTCTCTATATCAGGTGGAGTTTCCACTCTGAAGAACCTGCAAACAAAGTAAAGAGAGATGATGACGATGATCGCCCCGATATAACCAAAGTAGCTCTCATTTAAACCAAAACTCGACAGCTCAATATTCTGTAGCGCTTTTCCAGCAAGAACACCAGATAAGAGCAGTATAAGCGTTGAAATCCCATACACAATCCTGTCAACCGCAAAAATCCTTGCATAATCGATCCTGTTCATTCCATCCCCTCGTATCCTTTGCATTCATTTATCTGAATTGCGATTGAATTCCTTTTCAATATCATCGATCGCACGTTCCATCCTGCTCTTTACAATCGACCAGACCTCTTTTGGTGATTTTGCCCGGTACCTGTACTCAAGCCATTTCTTCTCTACAACCTCACGTTTCAGCAGGTTTTTATTGCACAATGTTCTCACTTTTTCCCTCACCGTCCTGACCGAGAGACCAAGTTCCTCTGAGATCTCCCTCACCGAGAGCGGACGCTTCTTTTCAATAAGTAGTGCATAGATCTTCGACTCGCTATCACGAAAACCGATCTTGTCGAAGAAACTATTTATAATTTCCAGGAGATTTTCACTTTCGGCCATTTCAACTTCCTATCTATGCAGTTTTTATTTCCTACCTAAACATTAAGAAGCAACAGGTATATATAAATATCGTTAAATCTATAATTGGTATCGCGTGCAGGGAAGGTGATAATATAAAGACGAGATCAATTTGTCCCATCTGTCAGATGGTGATTGATGCAGAGATTTTTGAAAAAGAGGGAAAGATCCTGATAAAAAAACGATGTCCCGAGGATGGGGACTTTGAGGACTTATACTGGTCGGATGCTACATCTTTTTACAGATTTAAAGAATTTGAAGTGGATGGCACAGGGGTATTAAATCCGATGGTGGGGGAGCGAGAAGGATGCCCTTATGACTGTGGGTTGTGTGCTGAACACCTTACCACCACCATTCTTGCAAATATAGATCTCACAAACCGCTGTAACCAGCGATGTCCAACATGCTTTGCCAATGCAGCAGTAGCCAACTACGTGGTTGAGCCAGCAATTGAAGATATCGAAAGGATGCTCAGGATTCCACGCAATGAGAAGCCTGTTGGTTGTTTAGCGGTTCAGTTTGCGGGTGGAGAGCCAACACTGAGAAATGACCTGCCAGACATTATCAAGATGGCAAAAGAACTTGGTTACTCACAGATCCAGGTGGCAACAAATGGGGTCAAGTTTGCAAATGATCTTAATTTTGTAAAAAAAATACGCGCTGCAGGCTTGAACACAGTGTATCTCCAGTTTGATGGGCTTAAAGAGGAGGTATATCACGAACTTCGTGGCTACAACGCACTCCCTGTGAAATTGAGAGCGATTGAGAACTGCAGGAAAGGCGGAATCAAAAGTATCGTACTCGTCCAGACACTCGCAAAGGGGCTGAACGATGATCAGATCGGACCAATGATTAAATTTGCCACATCAAATACCGATGTTATCAGAGGAATAAATGTCCAGCCGATCTCGTTTTCTGGGAGGGTTGATCTCGATGAGCGTCAGGAAAAACGGATCACGATACCTGATTTCATGCAGCTTGTTGAAACGCAGACTGATGGTGCGATCACAAAAGACGATTTCTATCCTGTCCCATTTGTACTCCCGATCTCTCACCTGGTCGAGCGATGGCACGGTGAGCCAGGAGTTGAATTCACAGTCCACCCCCACTGCGGGGCCGCAACCTATATTTTTGTAGAAGGGGATCACTACATTCCGATCACACGTTTCCTCGATGTGGAGGGGCTGATGGAGCTATTCGAGGAAGAGGCGACGCATGTTCATGGTCTTGGAGGTCACCTCAGGACAGTTAAGGACCTCATAGAGAAGATTCCACAGTTTGTAGATCGAGAAAAATCTCCTATCAAGGTGGATATTGTAAAACTCATAGTAAACATCATCAAAGAAGGAAGTACGGCGGCACTGGCTGAATTTCACAGCAAATCGCTGTTTATTGGTGCGATGCACTTTCAGGATGCATATAATTTTGATCTTGAACGTGTTAGGCGATGTGGCATCCACTATGTTATACCTGACGGCAGGGTGATCCCATTCTGCACATACAATACAATACACCGCGATAGGCTTGAGAAAAAATTTGCAAAAGGGGTTGAATGAAGCTCAAAATAAAGTTAACACTCGCAGAGCGATTTGGCAGAGCTGTCTCCTCACTTGAGCCAGATAATACACCAAATATTATAACATCAAGTAGTGAAGGGGGGATTACTGTCAAATTTACTTTTGATCGGATAGCTTCAGCGATAGCATCACTCGATGATTATCTCAGTAATTTGCGGATTGCCACCGAGATAGAAGAGCTTGGAGAAGAGTAATACCCCCGGCATTAGCCAGGGGTTTATCCCGCCTCCCGGATTCGAACCGGGGACATCGCGGTATCTGCAAAGTCGCGGTATTGTGTAACTGATGTTACATGATCTTACTACAGCCGCGCACTCTGGCCAGCTGAGTTAAGGCGGGCACGCTCTAAAAATCTTCGAGTTCTTATTTAATCTTTTCCATAAACTGCAACCCTCCCCCTGAACTCACACACCTTACACGCCCTCCCGCTCGACGGCTCACCACAGGTCTCACATTGCTCGATCTTTACGGCCGAAGCTGGAAGAAGCTCTCGTATCTTATCAAAGCCACGCATAAGTGAGTAGGAGATACCAGGATGGTCATCCTCAAGGATATTCAGAACCTCCCTCATATCAGAGCGAAACGCATCATCTGCATAAGGGCACTTCCTGACAGAGGTTGGAAAACCTTCCAGAATTCCGAAGAGTGTGATCTCTCGCTCTGGTATCTCTCGAAGTGGTTTTATTCGCGGAATCAATCCATCTACCGATCTTTCTGGCATAAGGCGTGCGAGACGGTCTATATCTCCTTTTAGATAGTTCATAAGTATTGATTGAGCCTCGTCATCGAGGTTGTGCCCTGTTGCAACTTTTGTTGCTCCATTCTCCTTTGCAAGTTTATTTAAGATCGCCCGCCTGAATACCCCACAGAATGAGCAGGGTGCCTCGGGAAAGTCCTGCCTTACAATCTCATCCATGGTCACACCAAATTCATCCTTGAACTTACCTATTCTCGATTGAATGCCCATTTCATCTGCGAACCGCAATGCTCTACTTAAAATCTCGTCACGATAGCCCTCGATACCTTCATCAACACTTATCACGATCAGCTCAACATCAGGCCTTACCGCTATGATCTCGTGAAGTATCTTTAGAAGTAAAAAACTGTCTTTACCTCCACTCAGGGCAACAGCAATTTTATCACCTGATTTTATCATCCTGTGCTTTCTGATTGTTTTTTTGATCTTTCTTCGAAGATCTTCCTTGAAGTGACTCTCGCAGAGATGCATACCTGAGTATCGTTGATAGATGATCGCATCAGAGTTGCACTTATCACATCTTCTCACAGCTCGAAATCCCCCATTGCAGAGCACGCCATACATCGCACACAACCTGCACGGGAGGTTTTCCACGAGATACGATAATCTCTCAACAATCTGGCAACCTCACTGTATATCGATAACATTCGCGCTGGCTCAGGCGGTGCGAAACGTTCAAGTGGTGTGCCTGGAATCGGTCTTAACGGCACAATGAATGGATAGACCCCGATCGACGCAAGCTTCGCTGAACCTTCGATGATCGAGCGATCACTCTCTCCAAGCCCTGCGATTATAAACGTGCTAACCTCTCCAGCTCCAAAAATCTCAACTGCACTTTCCCACGCCTTTATGTAGCGATCAAAGCCGAGTTTCGCCTTGCATGGCGCCATAACCTTGAGTACATCATGGTCAAAGCTTTCGATATGAATCCCGACCGTATCAACACCCGCACTTTTCAGTTCATGGAATAGCTGAGTATTCTCAAGTGGTTCAAGCTGTACGTGGATTGCGAGATCTGCAACCTCTTTTATGGCAGATGCCGCATCTTTAAGAATTTTGACACATCTCGTTTCATCCCTGGTTGAACCTGTTGTGAGTGTGACGTGTTTCACATCATCGAGTTCAACTGCATGCTTTGCGACTTCTGCCAGATCTTCGGGCCTCTTTCTTGCGATCGTTCTGCCCTCTCTAAGTGATAACCCGATGGCACAGAATTTGCAGACATCTTTTGTATTCCAGTGGATACAGTGCTGGAGCACGGTCGTTGAGAGGCAATCCTTCCCATGAAGGAGTGCAATCTTCCAGTAGGGGATACCTGATGCGGTTTTCAGGCTGTAAAAACGCGGAATCGGTGGTGCAGCAACTGTGGTAATCTCCTCTTCTTTGTATTTGAGGATAAATCGATCTTCGGCGATTGGATGAAGCGAATATGGCGAATCTTCCACAAACCAGCTCATCGTTGGAACATTCACCTGCGAACCATTATCAAATAGTAGAACCATACCTGCTGCAGGGCCTGCACCACTCTTTCTACCCCTTTTATCCCCTTCTGTTCTCACACCAAGACTCTGAAGCTCAACCTTGAGTTCACAGATTGAAATCGCCCTCAATTGTAGCTTACCTCATAGACAAACCTGGCAAACGCCTCTGCTCGATCGATATTGCTCATCATCGTATCAGCCCTCAGGATATCACACGAATCACATGTAAGTTCGCATTCGTCCCTTATGTCGTGTATGAATATATCAACAATCTCGTGGTAAAGATCAAGTATCCCTTTTGAGGAGACATCGATACCCAGTGCATCCATGAACTTTCCAGCAGGACCGCTCACAGGCTTATCACCAATGATCGGGCTTATCACAACAACTTTAGCCTTTTTAAGGATCTCTGTGATGCCATCGAGTGCGAGAATCGGACCAATCGATGTGATCGGGTTGCTCGGTCCAATTACAATTGTATCGCCAGATTGAAGTGCATCCCTGACCTCGGGTGTGGGTTCTGCTGATTCGATACCATCGAACCTGATATCAAGAACCTCAGGTTCACCCTTCAACTCCACCCAGAACTTCTGAAATCCGAGATCTCCGTCTGGGGTCGCTACAATGGTCGATACAGGGGCATCTGACATAGGTAGTACCTTTGAGCGAATTCCCATCTGTGCACAGATCCTTGATGTCGCATCTGTCAGGCGCACACCATTTCTGATAAGCTCACTTCTGAGAATATGTGTTGCACGATCGAGATCACCGATCATCATCTCCTCCCCATGTCCGCAGCTTTTGAGGCGCTCATATGTCCTAAATGAGTCGTTCTTTATGCCCCACCACTTCTCATCATCGATGATGCCGGCAAATGTATAGAGGACGGTGTCAACATCAGGTGAAACCAGGTTACCGGAAACCCACATATCATCCGCGGTATTGACGATAGCCGTGATCTTTTCAGCAGGAATTATTTGCATCAGTCCCTGTATGAGTTTTGGTGTCCCGGTGCCACCAGATAAAAGAATCATACCTCTCGAAGTTCGATCGAATATCCCTTCCGCTCTAAATAGTCCTTCACCCGATCCTGCTGATCTCCTTGAAGCTCTATACGACCTTTCTTTACTGTACCACCACAGGCACACGCGCCCTTAAGCTCCTTTGAGAGATTCTTGAGATCGATATCTCTTTCATCGATTCCCTCTACAATCGTCATCCACTTGTTAAATCGCCGCTTTGTCTTTGAAACCTTTACTCTTTGTGTTTCCTTCAGGATCTCTTCACAGACACAGAGATCCTCCGGTAAACCACATTTTTCACAGACTGGCATTATCCCCCCGACGTTCTCGTTGAACAGTCTTTATTCTTGCTATATCCTTTTTAATTTGCCCGATAGCATTTGGGTTGGTCGGTGCGCCACCTGAAGCAGAGATACCTCGTTCCTGAATAAGCTCATTCTCCAATCGCCCTAACTCATCACCAAGTTCTTCATCACGCATCTTAACCAAATCACGATACCTCAGTCTCGTCATCCTCTTTCTTCTCCACTTCTTCTTTCTCTTCATTCTCAGATATAACAGTTTCCTCGCTATCGAGTACCTCGAAGGCATCGGGAAGTACCGCATCTGGTGGAACAATCCAGACACTCACGCCGATAACGCCGAGTTTTCGTTTTGCAATTGCAAAGCCCTTGTTAACCAGATCCTCGGCAGGTTTACCTGCATGTTTCATATACCCTTCTACGACCTTCTCTGTTCTGGACCTTGGACCTGTGAGTTTTCCTGAAAGTATGACCTCGCAGCCAAGCGCGCCCGCATCCATAACCTGTCTGAGTGTTGAATGTGCTGCCTTCCTGAAGTACCAGCCACGTTCGAGGACATTTGCAAGACGAGTTGCCATCATCAGAGCATTCAACTCGTTCTTTGGTACTTCCTGAACATCAATCTGTGGATTCTCGTAATTAAAATTTTTGATGATGTCAGTTGTAAGCCTTCTGATCGTCTTTCCAGCTTTTCCAATGACCATCCCGGGTCTTTCTGCATACACTGTTATCTGCGTACCAAGCGGCGTTCGATTGATCTCCATGCCGCCATAGCCCTGTCTGCTCAATCGTTCCAGAAAGTACTCGTCCAGAAGTGCTGTTTTATATCCTTCTTCAACGAATTTTTTCTCTATCGCCATTAGATCTCCTCTAACAAAATTTCAACCGTAACCGTCTCTGTGTTTTTCGGTGTGGCGCGTCCCATCGCACGTGGTGTGAAACCACGAATTGTTCTACCCTTCTTGGTTGCGATATGCTTGATCCGCATCCGTTCAGGCTCAATATCCTTATAAACAGCGTTATTCTCTGCATCAACAATGAGTTTCAGGATCTCAGATGCCGCCTTGACAGGATAGCGACCCGCATCCCAGCCAACAAGGTCGCTTCGATGGGCAACATCGCGTTTGTGTCGCTTGAACGGCACAGACCTCCGCATATTTATGACATCTTCGAGGTACGCCTTTGCATCTTCTGTCATCTTACCTTTGATCGCACGGCAGATCTCGAATGCATGCTTGGGCGATATATGCATCTCGCTCCTCATTGCCTTAGCGGTTCGCTCCTCATCAACTTCCTGTACATTGAAGGTATAATTCATACGTCCCATATCGATCACTTGAGTGGTATGTACTTACTCGATCTTGTCGCACCAATACCAGCACTACCATGCGTCACCCGTTTTCTCGTGAGAGCAAACTCACCAATCCTGTGTCCGATCATCTCTGGTTTAACCTCGACATACTCAAATGTCCTGCCATTGTGAATGCCCAGATTTATCCCAACCATCTCAGGAAGGATGACCATCTCTCTAAGATGTGTTTTTATTGTCTGATCCCCTTCTTTCACCCGTTTCAGAAGCTTCTGCTCTGCTTCGGTAAATCCCCTGAGAATACTGCGCCGTTCTCTTGCCGGAAGCAGTGTTGCAAACTTGTTGAGATTCATCTTCTTCAATTGATCAACAGTGTATCCGCGATATGTAAACTCCTCTCGTTTCTTCGTTATCTTTCCCTTTCGTCGTTTCTTAACCATTTATTATCACCTCTTTCCTGTTCTGCGGGCAGCAATGCTCCCAACCTTTCTACCTGGCGATGCACCTCTTGCAACGGTCTTTGGCTTTCCTGTGTGTTGCTTGCCACCGCCACCAAAAGGATGATCAACCGGGTTCATTGCAACAGCACTCGTTCGCGGATATTTTGTTGCACGGCTCCTGAGCTTATGATATTTCGTGCCTGCTTTAACAAAAGGCTTATCAAGCCTGCCTCCTCCTGCCACAACACCTATGGTTGCCATACATCTCATAGGAAGCCATTTAAGCGATCCACTCGGGAGTTGAACCATTGTTCTATTCTTATCAACCTCGTGTGAAACCACTGTTGCAGCTGTGCCCGAGGATCTGACAAACTTCCCACCATCACCCGGTCTGGACTCGATGTTACATACAAGCGAGCCTTCGGGGATATCTTTGAGCGGTAGCGTGTTTCCAGGTTTTACTGGAACTCCTCGTCCCCACGCAAGCTCATCTCCAACGCAGACCCCTTCAGGAATAATAATATACTTCTTTTCTCCGTTCTCGAGTTTTACAAGCCCCACAGGTGCACTTCTTGCAGGATCGTGGACTATATCAATGACAAGCCCGCCTACACGCACATCTCCTGCACCCGGCTTCACATGCTCAAGTTTTGCCCTGTACTTATGCGATGGCGATCTGTACGTTGGTCTTCCACGACCTCTTCGCTGTGATATGATACGCTTTCCCATCAGAGCACCCCCATTTTCGTGATGAGCGCATCTGCAGAGTCTGCTTCAGAAAGCGTCACATAGGCTTTCTTCTCGCCCCTGGGAGTTATGGCTGTTCTCACACTCAGCACTGTCACATCAAACCTGTCTTCAATCTCATTAATGATCTGCGATTTGTTTGCAGATATGTCAACGATAAATTGCAGTTCGTTCTTCTCCTCCATTGCAAGGTTCGATTTCTCAGTTACTACCACGTGTTTGATGATCATAGAAACCTCTTCTTAAGTTCTTCGATTGCAGACGTTGTCCAGATCGTGAGCCTGCCAGCATTTGTGCCAGGCGCAAGTAACTCAGCATTCAACCCATCCACTGTTGTAATGTCCACGCCGGGTAAGTTCCTTGCAGCCTTCACAATTCCCTGATCTTTGCTGATAACAAACAGGAGACTCTTTTTTGACTTATACCGCCTGCCGCGCATCTTTCCTTTCCCAGCTCTCACCTTCTTGCTGCGCTTGGAAGCGATAATATCTTCCATGATATTAATTGATTCCAGAAATGCGATAACATCCTCTGTCTTCTGTATCTTTTCAAGCTCGTCTGTTACAACAAGAGGGAGTGTAAGTGTGTCATCTACTCTGTGTCCACGCCTCTGCACAAGCTCAAGCTGTGCACTTGCTGCAATCGCCGATCTAATCGCTTTATGCCGCTCTTTTCTATTAATCTTCTCTGTAAGATTCTTTTGAGGCTTTGGGGGGTGAGCCCGCCTGCCACCAACAGCCTGTGGTACAAGCATTCCACGCCTGCCGTTCTTGACTCTTGGAACCCTTGAAACACCCCTGCCTGTGCCCCAGCCCACAGCAGATGTTCTGATGCCCGAATACCGGTTTGGACCGTATGGCTGAAGTCGATTGGCCTGCGCTGCAAGTACAGCTCGTTTTATAATATCTGGTCGATATTCCTCATTAAAATGATCGGGTAAATTAATTTCACCGCTTTGATCTCCATTTAATCCATATACTGCTGCTTTTGTAATCATTACTGCTTCGACTCCCTGCTGATGTAAGTAATTTTAGGTGCGCCCATGGTAGGTGTATCTGATCTTATCGCATGACGCACCCGGATCAATCGTTTTCGTGGTCCAGGTACGCTA
The DNA here is from genome assembly GCA_001766815.1 of Candidatus Syntrophoarchaeum caldarius. Classification (NCBI taxonomy): domain Archaea; kingdom Methanobacteriati; phylum Halobacteriota; class Candidatus Syntropharchaeia; order Candidatus Syntropharchaeales; genus Candidatus Syntropharchaeum; species Candidatus Syntropharchaeum caldarium. The sequence goes on along the minus strand of LYOS01000004.1, from coordinate 69,037 downwards.
CCCTTGAGCAAAATATAATCGTTTCTGACAAGTCCGTAATGCGGGAAACCACCGTTTGGGTTTATATCATCCGCTGTACTTCCAAGCTTGAGCAATCGCTTATTATATTCTGTTCGCTGATGGTACCCTGTCTGCCCAAGCTGTGGGACTGTCCACCTAACTCTGTGTGGAAACCATGGACCAAGTGTTCCGATATGCCGCGATTTGCTCGATCTTGTAGCTTTCCGATCCTGAATCATCGTTCCCCATCGCTTAACAGGACCCTGTGTTCCCTTTCCTTTTGTGATAGCGATGACATCAACCATCTCACCCTCCTCAAATACACTTGAAATCTCAATCTCCTTTCCAATGTTGGATCTGAGGTACTCAAACGTCTCCCTTAGGTCTCCTTCAACTCTTTGCTCCATGAACTCTGGCTTCTTACGCCCAATACCACTCACAAGTGCGGGCTGTGTTGAGGTGATGGCACGAAGTTCAACGACTCTACCATCCTCAATCCCAGCTGAGATAGCATCAAGTGAACCTTCCAGATCTCGATGGTCTGCCCATGCCTCCATCACGGCGCGTCTTCCGTACACCGTCTTCCCATAAGCACGGATGCCAGCGATCTTCATAGGCGGCGCTTCAATCACCGTGACAGGTGTGGCAATTTCCATCCCGGCATTTGGAGAGTTTGATTCATCCTCAATCATAATAACGTGTGTCATTCCTGCCTTATATCCACTGAACTCAACGATAGGAGACTTACCGATTCCCCTGGTAGATTTTGTTCTAAGGCGTGGGATCTGGCTCTTTGCACGCTTACGTGGGCTGTAACCCAACGATCCACGTCTTGGTCGATGTCTGTCCACCATTTATATTTCCTCATAATAGACTATTGGAACTTCAATATGTAAATCTCTCAGGTTTGATACCAGATATAAAGTTTTCCTTCTCTGATTTTGATTCCGCAGGTGTGTATCGCTACCCTTCTGCGCTGGTAAACTAATATTAAATAGAAACCTTTAAAAAATTTGACCAAGATTTTATGCTGGAGGTTTGAGAAAATGGCACAACGGGGAATTAGAGAATTTACCGCAAAAAAGTTGATCGCAGAAAATATTGGTAACTATTCAAATAATAAAATTGAGCTTTCATCAAAGCTTGTCTTGATTGGTGAAGGTGAAAATTTATCAGATTATGCCAGAAAACCTGGCTATGAATGGCTCAAAGAGGAGAAACTTGTTGTAAAGCCAGACCAGCTATTCGGGAAGCGGGGTAAGAGCGGACTACTCCTTCTCGATGCATCTCTTGAAGAAGCGGATCGATTCATAGCAGAAAATATGGGTAAGACGATCGATATTGGTGGTGCAACTGGCATCCTGACTCATTTTCTTGTCGAACCATATGTTGCACACGAAGAGGAATACTACCTTGCGATAGAAACAGAACGGGAAAAAGATATGATCCATTTCTCAACTATGGGTGGTGTTGAGATCGAAGAGAACTGGGATAAAGTGACCAGTATCGAAATTCCAGTTGGCGATGAGGTTGGTGAGATAAATATAGCAGGCAAACTTCCTGATTTTGATGGGCGTGATCTGGTTGCAGAGTTCATCGAGGCGCTATACAGACTATTCTGTGATTTTGGCTTCACATTCCTCGAGATAAATCCATTCACACTCAAAGAGGGGCAGGTAATTCCGCTTGATATGGTTGCGAAACTCGACGATACAGCTGCATTTGAGATGGGAGATAAGTGGAAGGATATTGATTTCCCTCCACCATTTGGACAGGGGCTCACACCGGAAGAGAAGCTTATCGCATCACTTGATGAAAAAAGTGGCGCATCATTGAAGCTCACAATTTTAAATCCAGAGGGCAGGGTATGGACGATGGTTGCAGGCGGTGGTGCGAGTGTTATCTACGCAGACACGGTTTCAGACTTAGGATTTGGGACTGAACTTGCAAACTACGGTGAGTACAGCGGAAATCCGACAAAAGATGAGACGTACATCTATGCAAAGACATTACTTGACCTTATGACCCGAAAGAAAGACCCGCAGGGTAGAAAGAAGTATCTACTTATAGGAGGCGGAATCGCAAATTTCACCGACGTTGCGAAGACCTTCGCGGGGATCGTGCAGGCATTGAAAGAATATAGCGAGAAGCTGCGGGAGACGAATGTTGAGATCTATGTCAGAAGGGGCGGCCCCAACTACAAAGAGGGACTTAGAATCATGAAAGAACTTGAGGGTGAGATTGGCGTTCCGATACATGTATTCGGTCCTGAGACACACATGACAAAGATCGTTAAGATGGCACTGGAGGAATAAAAATGATGGACTATGAACTTTTCACAAAAGATACAAAATCAATAATATACGGTCTTCAAACAAACGCAATCCAGCGGATGCTTGATTTTGATTATGCCTGCAGGCGAGAGGTACCATCGGTTGCAGCCATCGTAAATCCTGGAAGGCGTGGATTACATAAGGCGTTCTTTGGGACCGATGAGATATTGATACCGATCTATCCAAACCTCAAAGAAGCGGCATCCAACCATAGGGATGCAGATGTCGTTGTGAATTTTGCATCCTTCAGATCTGCATACCCTACAACGATGGAAGCACTCGATATTGAGTCGATAAGGACTGTTGTGATCATCGCAGAGGGCGTTCCTGAGAGAAGAGCGCGTGAGATCATAGCGAAGGCAAAGAAAAAGAACAAGATGGTGATAGGACCTGCAACCGTTGGCGGAATTAGGGCAGGGGCGTTCAAGATCGGAAATACTGCTGGAACGATCGAGAACATCATCGAGTCAAAGCTTCACCGCCCTGGCTCAGTTGGCTTTGTCTCAAAGTCAGGCGGGATGTCAAATGAGATGTACAACATAATCGCAAGAAACACGGATGGTCTTTTTGAAGGGATCGCAATCGGCGGAGATCGATTCCCTGGCTCAACCCTGATCGACCACATACTGCGCTTTGAGGCAAATCCAGAGATTAAGATCATCGCGTGCCTCGGGGAGGTCGGCGGTCTCGATGAGTATCAGATTGTCGATGCCCTCAAAAGTGGTAAGATCACGAAACCGCTTGTAATCTGGGTTACGGGAACCTGTGCAAAAGTGCTCCCAGGTGAGGTTCAGTTCGGGCACGCCGGTGCAATGGCAGGATCGGAACTTGAGAGTGCAGACGCCAAGAATGCTGCCTTAAAGGAAGCAGGAGCGATCGTTCCGGAGTCTTTTGATGACTACGGTGAGCGGCTGAGGGAGGTTTATGAGCGACTGAAGAATGAAGGCGTAATCCCAGATCGTGAGGAGATCACACCCCCACCGATTCCTATCGACTACAATACGGCTGTTTCTGAAGGTTTAGTCAGAAAACCCACGAATTTCATCTGCACGATCTCTGATGACCGTGGGGAAGAAGCAACATACGGTAACACCCCGATAAGCGAGTTTGTTGAGGGGGGCAAGGGAATCGGTGATGTCATCGGTATGCTCTGGTTCAAAAAAGAACTTCCGCCATACGCAACTCGTTTCATCGAACTGGTCCTGATGACGATTGCTGATCATGGGCCTGCGGTATCAGGTGCGCATAATACGATCGTTGCAGCTCGTGCAGGCAAGGATCTGGTCTCATCACTTGTTAGTGGCGTTTTGACGATCGGTCCCAGGTTTGGCGGTGCGATAAACGACGCTGCAAAGTACTTCAGGGATGCCTATAATCGAGGATTGAAACCAGAAGCGTTTGTCCGCGAGATGAAACAGAAAAATATCAACATACCAGGGATAGGGCATCGGATAAAGAGTGTTCAGAATCCCGATAAACGCGTCGAGCTGCTTGTAAAGTATGCAAGGGAGACTTTTCCATCTACCGAATATCTCGACTACGCACTCCAGGTAGAAGCAGTCACAACCGCAAAGAAGAACAACCTGATCCTGAACGTCGATGGATGCATTGGTGTCCTCTTCCTGGATCTTATGAAGAGCTCAGGTGTCTTTACAGAAGAGGAGATCCAGGAGGTTGTTGATCTCGGTTACCTTAACGGTTTATTCGTGCTTGGAAGATCAATTGGGCTTATTGGACATGCTCTGGATCAGTACAGACTGAAAGAGCGGCTTTACAGACATCCACAGGATGACATACTCTACCTTGCAAGGGAGGGAGGTAAATGAGCGAAGGGGAGAAGATCAGGGTTGAAAATGGGGAACTGATTGTTCCTGATAATCCGGTCATTCCGTTCATTGAAGGGGATGGAATAGGACCTGATGTTATGGCTGCAACCCAGCTTGTGATGGATAAGGCGGTTGAGAAAGCGTACGGCGGCAATCGAAAGCTTGTGTGGCTTGAGATCTTTGCGGGCGAGAAGGCACTGAAAGTTTATGGAGAGAATTTACCTTCAGCGACACTCGATGCGATAAGGGAGCATATCGTTGCCCTAAAAGGTCCACTTACAACCCCTGTTGGAAAAGGCTTCAGGAGCCTCAATGTCACACTCCGCCAGGAACTCAACCTCTACTCCTGTATAAGACCAGTCAAATACATAAAAGGCGTTCCAGCACCCGTGAGAGAGCCTGAAAAGGTTGATATGGTTGTATTCAGGGAGAACATGGAAGACGTTTATGCTGGGATCGAGTGGGAAAATACGAGCCCTGAGGCAGCAAAAGTACGGGCGTTTCTAAAATCTGAACTTGACGTTGAGATAAGTACGGATGCAGGGATCGGTATAAAACCAATCAGCGAAAAGTGCACAAAACAGCTTGTTAGAGCAGCGATAGGGTATGCAATCAAGCACGGAAAAAAGAGTGTCACGCTGATGCACAAGGGCAACATCATGAAGTACACCGAAGGGGCGTTCAGGGCATGGGGATATGAGGTTGCAGCAGAAGAATTCCCAGATACCGTGATAAGCGAGGATGTGCTGTATGAGAAGTACGATGGTGTTCTTCCTGAGGGTAAGATCGTGATCAAGGACCGAATCGCAGACCAGATGTTCCAGCAGATACTCCTGAGACCGGATGAGTATGATGTGATCGCAACACCAAACCTCAACGGCGATTACATCTCTGATGCACTGGCCGCACAGGTTGGAGGTCTGGGTATGGCGCCAGGGGCAAATATCGGGGACTGGATTGCGGTCTTTGAGGCAACGCATGGAACAGCACCTAAGTATGCGGGAATGGACAAGGTAAATCCATCATCGTTGATTCTTTCAGGTTGTATGCTCCTTGATTACATCGGGTGGAATGAGGCAGCGGATCTTATCAGACGTGCGCTTGAGGAGACAATTCTTGCAAAGAAGGTGACCTATGACCTTGAACGACAGATGGAGGGTGCAACACTTCTTAAGACAAGTGAGTTTGCAAAGGAGATTGTTGAGCGGATGTGAGATCTCGAGAGAAGCGGATCAGATCCCGTATAGGGTATAATTGAGATGTATGCAAAGGGACACATAGGTTTGACTCTGCTCATGCTCTCACTCCTGATGTTGCCTTTTGGAGAGAATGCAAACGCATTTTTCTTGATTGGGCTTGCATCAGGGGTATCCACCCTTCCAGACATAGATTTAGAGTGGCAGCGAAGCGGGATACCAGTCCATCATAGAGGCGTGACGCACAGTCTGCTCTTTGCAATGATGGTAGGCACTCTGGTGGGGGGAATTTTTTATTATGGATATGAAACCCCCTCGTGGTTTGTCACAGGTTTTCTGGGTGGCTTTCTTGGAATAATATCTCATTTAATAGGTGATTCGCTTACTTCTCATTCGTTTAAGCCGTTATGGCCATTTTCATCGATTGAAGTTGGATTCGGTCTCTGCAAAGCAAGCGATAAAAGTGTGAATGAAAATTTAATGATACTCGGCGGGTTGGCATTCATACTCTATGCTGGTAGCGTCTCAACCCTTCTGTAAGTTGTAAATGTCCTGACTGCAACGGTTAAAAAGAGGAAAGGCATATAAATCAAAAAAATAACAAGCCATATAACCAGTATTGTGATAGAGTTTCAAAAGAAGTTGCATCTCTGGTTGGTGTGGGAAGTATCATTTAATATGGGGAGGAGAAAAAGATGTCTTACGATATTGTTGAAAGGTATAAACAGAACCCTATTATCACGCTTATTGACATACCGTTTCCATGCAATACCGTTTTTAATGCGGGCGCCACGATGTACAAAGATAAGTATATTCTCCTCTTGCGGGTTGAGACGTTATCGGGCAGATCTGTATTTGTGCTGGCTGAAAGCCATGATGGCATTCATTTTTCAATACAAAAAAAGCCAGTTATGTTTCCCTCAAATGAAGAACCCTTCAAAACGTACGAGAAGCGGGGAATAGAAGATCCAAGAATAACGAAGATCGATGATACATATTATATCGTATATACAGCATATTCAGAGCACAGTCCAAGACTGGCGATAGCAAAAACAAAGGATTTTGTCAAATTTGAAAGAATGGGACTCATATCCGAGCCTGATAATAAGGATGCCGCGCTATTTCCTGAGAAGTTCAATGGATATTATGTGCGCCTGGATCGCCCGGTTACAAGCAGTCGTGCTAACATGTGGATCTCATATTCCAAGGATCTGATCTACTGGGGAAATGCCAAGGCCGTGATGACGACCAGACCTGGCTACTGGGATGGAGACAGACTGGGAGCCGGTGCCACTCCTTTTAGAACAACGAAGGGGTGGCTGGAGATCTACCATGGTGTCAAAAGTACCGCAAGCGGAAACATATATCGGCTGGGGTGTGCACTCTTTGACCTGAATGACCCATCAAAATTAATAGGTCGTTCATCGAGACCGATTTTATCGCCATTTGAATTTTATGAAAGAGTGGGTGATGTTCCCAATGTTGTATTTACATGCGGTGTTATAGTGAACTATGATAAAGATGAAGAAGGAAATATTGACTATGATAGGGGCGTGGTTAATATATATTATGGTGCTGCAGATACCAGTATCTGCCTTGGATGGGTTAGAATAGAAGACTTACTTAGATCTGTAGGTCGGGAAGATTGATATGAGGATATGCTTTGTCTCTACATACCCCCCAATAGAATGTGGAATCGCCACATATTGCAGTAATCTGGTAGAGCCACTAAGAGCAGAATCGAATGAGATATATGTGGTATCCCAGCATGGTGGCAGAGGTGAGAACGTCTTTGGAGCATTCAACAGCAGTGATCCGGATCTTGCTGATAGAATATTCAATGTGCTGACCAGGTTTACGCCGGATGTTGTCCATATTCAGCATGAATTTGGCCTCTATGGTCCAAGATTCGGGGTGAACATCATCCCTCTTCTATACAGCTTGCGAATTGGAGGAGTACCGGTCGTTACAACCATTCATACCATCTACAGAGACATTCCCAGGGAACACAAAATAATCTTGGATCCTCTGATAAGGGGGAGCGACGCTGTTATTGTGCATGAGGCGTATCAGCGGGAGGTTATAAGGTCAACGTTTGATAATTATGAACCTATCTTTGTCATCCCACATGGGGTAAGAGATCTTGAACCAGTTAAAGATGCAAAGGACATCCTGGGTTTATCAGGGAAGAAAGTCGTCCTGCTCCCAGGATATTTCAGACCAACCAAAGGATTTTCAAGGATCGTTAAGATATTCCCCGAGATTGTAAAGCGAGTTCCTGAAGCCACACTTGTAGTTGCCAGTAAGATGAGGATGGTGGAGTATAGTGAAGAGAGAAATAATTTCTTTGATGAGATAGATCGCTCGCCTGTGAGAGATAACATTAAGGTTTTTTGTGGTCAATTCCCTCAAAAAACATTCGATACGATAATCTCAGCAGCAGATGTCGTACCATTTCCTTATACTGCTGGAGCTCAGAGTGGCATGCTGACACAGGTCATGGCATTTAAGAAACCTTTTGTAGCATCTGACCTCGATTCGTTTAAGAACATAGCTGAGAAGAGCGGAGGTGGAATTATTGCCACAAGCGATGATGAATATATTGATTCGATATCTCGCATACTCGAAGATGATAAATATGCTGCATATCTTTCCAGTAACATAAGGAAGTATGTTAAAAGTAATCTAAGATGGGATATTATAGCCAGGAAGCATATGGAGGTATATCATAGCGTCTATGAAGCTCCTTGCAGGGATGCTGAGTACGTGTATATTCCCTGACCATCCTTCCTCTGTGCTGAATAGAGATCCAGGTAAGATGTCAGGAGCTCAGACAATGATCGATTTTAGACCGGATAAGATCCTATCCTGCGCGATAGATCCGATCGAGACGAGTACAGGTGTGAAGAATGCAGCATAGATGAGTCCAATGGCTGCGATTATACCAAACTGCTGTACTGGAATGAGATCAACGGTTATGAGCGATAGGAATCCGAACATCGTGGTGCAGGTTGATATCACGACCGCCTCGCCCACATTGAGCGTTGTTATGTGCAGCGCCTCCCGCACATCAGACCCCTTCTCCCGCTCTTCTCTTAATCTGGCGATAAAATGCACGGCATAGTCTGTACCGAGCCCGACAAGGATCGTTGCGATTATGACGGTTAAAGGGGTGTATGGAATTCCCATAAGTCCCATTATCCCGATGGTATAGATTATCGCAAAAAGCACAGGTGAGAATGCAAGTAATATCCTGAACAGACTTCTGAAGAATGTAAAAAGGATCGCAAGGACGGCGATAATGCTTATCATGGTTGTTTTACCCCTTGTCTCTTCCATCATACTTTCCATCTGGGCAAATAATGTTGAAAAGCTTGCATGCTCAAATGTCGCATCAGCCGGTGTCTCAACATAGAGTATTGCATCATCAATCTGCCGGACAAGAGCTTCATCGATCTCGGTATCAGTCTTTATGATGAGGAGCGATGCTGTATAGTCGTGATTGACAAACTTCTCCCTGGTTTCTGCTGGTATTGATGCAATCAGATCTTCAAGCTCGGTTTTGGAATTCGGTATTACGCCGATGACGTTGTTGATCCCCATGACCTCAACAACGCCTGGGACATCTTCCACACTCTCCTCAATCTCTACCATCGCGTGCAGAATCTCAGGCGTTCTGATGTCATCTGCTCTGACGAGGATCGTTGAATACTCATAATCTGTGAACTCATCATCCACGATTCGCCATGCAACCATCGTGGGATCATCCTCGGGCATCCACATATCCTGATCACTCTCACTTGTAAGTGCGCTAATCCCCATCGCGATCGGGATGAGTGTTATTCCAATGATGATGACAGCACCCATGGTTCGTTTTATCGAGAAATCAGAGATTTTTTCCATTGTTTTTGGGATTATGCGTTCCACTCCAAGCATGTTTGAAAAGTTGGAGATATTCATCTGTTTTACACCAATCCGTTCTTCAAGAAGCAGGAGTGACGGCATGAAGAGAAATATCGCAAGTGCAGAGAATGAGATTGCGATAAAAGACATAATTCCGTACTCAACGACCATCCTGATCGGTGACATCGCCATCGAGGAGAATGCTGCCATCGTTGTGACCCCTGTCACGAGTGTGTTTCGCCCGATCATCATGCACGCTTTGTTCAGCGCCCGATCGTTACCCTTAGCAACCTCTTCATGATAGCGGTGTATGAGATGTATTCCATAGTCAACGCCGAGTCCCAGCGTGACCGTTCCAAACATTGCTGTCAGGAAGTTCAGTGGAATCCTGATTGTATGCATCAATCCGAAGCTTGCAAGAACCGCGATTGAGACCGGAATTAAAATTACAAATGGTGTTGTGATCCGTTTGAATATAAGTAACAGGACAAAAAAGATCGCTGCAAAACCAACCATGAGCGAACTTCTGAGTCCATATCTTATCGATTTGTCCCATGCGTAACCCCATGTCAGAAGTCCTGTTATCGTAACATCGGACCCTCCAACCTTATCCACCTTATCGACCGTTTTCTGGAATGTCTCAACAAGCACAGCGTCTTCTGGTACCTCCTTCGCATCAAGTTCTACTGTAACAAGCGAGTATTTGAGTTCTTTATCGATGTACAGACCTCGATACTCAAGTGGACTCGATAGGATCTCTTCCTTTGAACTTCCAAGATCGAGAACGCTCTTAACCTCCTGGACACCCTCGATACCAGAGACCGCCTCGACGAGATCCCGGGTCATTGTGAGCATATCTTCCTCAAGCACCGTCCTGGCATTTATCCGATCCGCCTCGATCAGTATCAGTATCGTTGCAGTCCCTGGAAACTCCGACTGTATGTATCTGATCTCTTCCATGTATCTTGTCTCTGGATAGAAGAAGCCGTAATAGTCGGTATCGATCTCAGCCTCACTCGCGCCCACGTATGAGATGGCTGCTGTGATGAGTGCTGCTATGATGATCACAGCGTAGTATCGCTTCGATATATCAGCCCAGTGGTCGAGTGCACTCTGAATCATCTAAAACTCGCTCATTTTTTCTTCCTTGATAACGCAAAGAGAACCGCACCGAGTGCGATAATAATAGCTGCTGCTGTGATGAGCAAAGAAAGACCGGATGTTTCCGTAACGTCTTCTCCTGATGCAACCACAAGCGCAAACGACTTTGTCATCTCAATCCGATCGTCACCGTCTGTCCAGATGATCTTTATGTCAGTCTCGTAATTATCAGGAATCGTGTCACGGTCTGCCTCAAGCTCAAAGGTTGCGATCTTCACTTCACCAATGGCTATATCACCAAGGTAGTCGGTCTTTGCGCCTGTGAAGTAAGATTTGGTCTTTAAGATCGCTTTCACCGATTCTGCATCTTTGTTGCCAGTGTTTTCGATCGGTAGGTTCATCCTGAAGGTTGTGCCCTTTGTAATCACAGGAGGCGAGGTTGTGGGTGTCCCTACCTTAAAGTCTGCCTGCGGGCTTATCCTGAGGTTGATCGTGGTATTTATCCTGAAGGGGTTGTACTCATCATCGATGTAATCTATCGTGAGTGGGATCGAGTATACGCCTGCTGCTGCTCCATCCACAACGTCAAGCGCAAATGAGAAGCTGTGACTTGAACGAGATGCAATCACCTCGGTAAAGTCTGTTCTCGATCCTGAGTAAGCTTCAAGAAATGGCGATGCAGGGTCGATCGTTACGGTGACCGATTTCGCATCCTTGCTTCCAGCATTCTCCACCAAAACAGTTATATTATTATTTTCACTATCCTCTCGAAGCTCAAGCGGACTTGTTGAGATATCTGCAACATCGAGTAATATCTCACCCTCAACATCAAAAACAATGGTAAGCGTTGTTGGAGTCATCGCAGAGGTCACATAACCTGTTGTGGCTGTATAGTAATACTCATCGAAGCTTGCAGTTATCGGGATAGAATACGCCCCTGGATCAATCCCATCTTCCACCCTGACCATGATCTTGATGCTGGTATCACACCACGCGTTGATCGAATTGATATATATTGTTGAGGTTCCGATTACAGAAATATATTCACTGCTCTGAAAGTTTAAGGTGATATGCCTCGCATCCCGACTCCCATCGTTCTTTACGGTGAGTGTGATCTCTCTCGTCTCGCCAGGAGCTAAATTTGTTGGCGTTATATCAGATATTACGATATTGGCATTTGTTCCTGCAAGTACGGGTTGAGTTGCGGTCAGGATTAAGATCGCTAACGAGATGATGAATATAAATTTCATGGCATCACACTAAATAGCATCCGCCATATATAAAAGTTGGTAAATTTTTAAAAAAAAAGAAAACTGGTAGATCGGGTTTATACCCTCTCTGCTGCCAGTTCGATATCTTCAACCTTCACCGTTTTTCGGCCTGCATGTTCTGCGAGTTTGATCGCTTCCTTGGCGACCTTCATCCCTTCCTCTTCAAGGATCTTCGCAAGAGCTTCGCGGGCGCCTTCACTCACTCTCTCTGCCCCCGCTTCCCTCACAAGCCTATCTACTGGTGCAATTGGAAGTATTGCCATTTTTATTCACCTCCTTTTACCCTTTGTTGATCCAACAATGAATCGCCACCGAATGATAATCTGATGGGTTTTCATTTATCCCCTCGAATTAGATTATCACCCCGTCACTGAAATTCATTGCTATATTGGATGTAGAACCTCAACAGAGGCTATTCCTATCTCCTATTAAAAAAGCAATCATATATAAACCTTTCGTATATTGGAACTTCTTGAATCCTCAATATCAACAATAAAAAGCTATAACTCGATGAAACTTCGTATCAATCGATCTCCTTCGACCAATCCAAAGAAACCATTTTTGACCGAATATTCATCAAAAGAAGTAACCTCATCGCTTTTTTTGGTACCAGGATTTTTTTGATATATGCAAAATGGAACAGGGTCTCGTGTGTGTGTTCGCAAGGTAATTGGAGTTAGATGGTCAGGCATGAGAAGAATACGAACCTCTCTGGTGGTCTTCACCCATTCAAGTATCCTGCCCACAACCTCACGATCAAACGCCTCGACGGCATCCATCTTATCTTTGATACTTCCCATGTGGCCTGCCTCATCGGGTGCCTCTACATGGACGAATACAAGATCGCATTCATCGGCCTCGAGTGCCCTGATCGCATATTCGGCTTTCCCGCGGTAATTTGTATCAAGGTAACCTGTCACACCGGGTACGTCGATCACACCAAACCCGATACATCGTCCAATTCCCTTTATTATATCAACGGCTGAGATCACAGACCCTTTCACTTTAAATCTCTCGAAGAAAGAGGGCATTTTTGGTTTACTCCCTTCTCCCCAGAGCCAGATCATATTAGCAACCCCAAGCCCCTGATCATGTCGTTTTCTGTTCACTGGATGATCCTCAAGTATTTGCCTTGATCGCAGGATCAGATCGCGTATAACAGGATTTTCAGGAAGTTCATCCATGATACTGGCGCCGATAATATCATGCGGTGGATTACAGCCCGTTCCCTCAAAATCACCGTTCAAAACAAGAATATGCCTGTAACCAACACCTGCAAAGAATTTACAGGAGATATCTGCGAATTCCTCCTGCAAAGCGTCTATCAGCACCTTTGCATCATCATTCCCGATATGCCCTGCCGAGTAATCGGTAAGCTTATCCCCTTCTACTGTTACGAGGTTGCACCTGAAGGCAACATCTCCAGCTTTTAGATCGATCCCCATGTTTGCCGCCTCGAGCGGTCCCCTGCCAGTGTAATAGACCTCTGGATCATAACCAAGCACTGAAAGAATTGCGATATCACTTCCCGCAGGCATCTCATCTGGTATCGATCTGAAAAGACCTGACAGACCATTTTTTGCGAGATAATCCATATTCGGCGTATCTGCTGCCTGTAATATCGTCTTTTTTCCAAGTTCATCAAGCGGGTAATCCCCCATCCCATCACCCAGCAGGATCAGGTACTTCATTTTTCTCCCCCTTTAAGCCTCAAAATCCGATTGATGATGGCTCTGCTGCTGCATAGGGGGCAAGAATTCGACTGTTCAATCCTTACAACCTTCAGATCAAGCCCCTCTCTAAAAAGTTCCATCTCAAGCTCCTTAATATCAAAGTGCTGATCGTATCCGATGGCGATTATATCTGGTTTGATCTCTCTGACAGGCTTCCATTTATCCTCACGATCGCCGAGTACCGCATGATCAACAATCCTCAATGATCTGACCATCTCAAGCCGCTGCTCTTCGGGAAGTATCGGTTTTGGCTTGTGCAGGACGTTAACATCCCTTGCAACGATCACATAAAGCTCATCACCAAGTTTTTTTGCCTCACTGAGGTAGAGAAGATGTCCTGGATGGAGAATGTCAAACGTCCCTGTTGCAAGCACCTTCACCATATAGTATCACTCTCTGAGCTGGGATCAGGCACCAGATCAAGTACCTTGAGATTTCGTTCTTCACCCTTTGCGTTGTAGCATGCCCAGGATTCGTTACTGTAAGGATACCCAACTATGATATGGTAATCGCCCTTCCTTGCGAAGAAGTGGAGATCTGCTTTAGAGGGATGGTTGTTTGGAGTTGGATGACTGTGAACTGAACCCACAGAACTCAGGTGAAGCGGCATCATATCAAATTGAATCCTTGCGCCCATGCTCGAAGATATCGTGCCAGGAAGGAGGATCACGTTTGTAATGACACCATCCACCTCCTCAAGTAACCCTGCAAATTCTTCTGGGTGCGAGGATTTCGACGCATTCAGTATGAACTCAAGTGTATCCCGTGCAATCCCTTTGATCTCCGTCTTCTTCGCCACATATATCGCCTCAGTACTCATAGGGTTCATCATATTTCAGATAGGTCTTATCATCATCGGCATGGATAGATCTAAAGGAGGGTATTAATAACATTTAACCTCTTTCAGATCCCCATCCCAATACCCACGAGAAACGCAGCATAGATTAGAAGCAGTATTATGCCGTGAACTCTACCCATACGACCCAATTTTATGAATATAACGGTCAAAAGAGCGGTTATGATCATCAGAGGTAGATAATATATTACTATTGATTCTGCAACAGCAATCGGTCTTACCATAGCCGCTGTACCGAGGACAAATACGATATTAAGAATGTTGCTTCCGATAAGCGTTCCAACAGCGATATCACCAACATTCTTCCTGATTGCTATGATGGATGTTGCAAGCTCAGGGAGTGATGTTCCGAGAGCAACAACGGTGAGTGAGAGCGCAAGAGATGGAATGCCTAAAAGGGTGGAAATTCCAACCACACCATTTATGATCATCCATCCGCCGATCCAGACCCCGCCCATCCCAAGAATAGAGATCAAGATATCTGTCCAAATTGAAGCTTCTTTCTCTGTTACACCCGTCTTCTGATATGCCTCGCCCATCTGATAGTTTTTCTTCTGTTTCATGAGGTAGATGAACGCAAATATTATCAGGAACAGGATCAGACCATCGATCCGTGAGATCTGTAAGTCGAGCATCAGGGCACCACAGATAAGGGTGATAGCAAGCATGAAACCAGCATCAATGCAGCCCTCTTTCCGTTCGTATGGTTTTAAGAGGAGCAATAAGCCAAGAGCAAGCGCGATGTTTGTTATGTTTGAACCAACGACATTTGCGATTGCAATATCCGCCTCGCCAACAAATGAACTGAAGGTGGAGATCGCAAATTCAGGTAATGATGTGACGAGGGCTACAAGCGTCATCCCAATACTGTGATGGGAGACGTTTCGCTTCATAGCAACAAGTGCGGCATGATCGATCACACTATCTGCACTTTTCAGGAGTATTACAAACCCGGCGATCAGGTAGAAAATATAGATTAAGATCCAGATAATTACATCTCCCGCCTTTTATGGATCAGATGATCTCCTTTACCTCATCGATCACCTTGCCGATGACTCCTCGTCTTGTATTTTTCTTTCCTTCTGCTTCAAACTCCTGCAGAATTTCCCGCTGTCTTGAGGTTATTTTCTGCGGTATTACAATTCGAATCTGGACAATTTCATCTCCTCGCTGCCTGGATCGCATGTCGGGCATACCCTTTCCACGCAATCTGAAGGTAGTACCATGCTGTGTACCGGGAGGTATAACCAACGTCTCAAAACCATCGAGTGTCGGAACTTCAATCTCGGCGCCCAGCGTTGCCTGAACAAAGCTCACCGGTGCTTCAAAGAATATATCATTACCAGATCGTTCGAATAGATCATGGGGAGCGACATGAACTGCAACATAAAGATCGCCAGATCCACCTTCGCCCAGCTCGCCCTCCCCACTGATTCGTAACTGAGTGCCGGTATCAACCCCAGGTGGCACCCTGACAGTGAGTGTTCGCTCAATATGCACCTTTCCCCTGCCACCGCAGGTTGGACAGCGCGTCTTCACAACCTTACCCTTACCGCCACATGTGCCACATGTTGAGATCGAGACAAAACTACCGAATCCACCCATACTTGAAACTTTCCTGAGTTCACCTGTCCCGCCACACTTTGGACATGCTACAATATCAGATGGACTTTTTGCGCCAGAGCCGTTACAGTTACCACAGATCTCCAGCCTTTCAAATCTTATCTCACGCTCAACACCAGAAGCCGCCTCTTCAAGTGTTATCTCAAGGTCATATCGCAGATTGGCGCCTTTTTTTGGTGCAGCGCGCCGCCTACCGGCCTGTCTAAATCCACCAAATACCTGCCCGAAGAAATCCCCAAACAGATCCTCAAAATCCCTTGTATGGGTAAAATCCGACCAGTCAAACCCTCCCCTACCAAAGCGAACGCTTTCATGTCCAAACTGATCATATCGCGCCCGTTTTTGTGGATCAGATAAAACCTCGTAGGCCTCTGCAAGTTCCTTAAATTTCTCCTCTGCCTCTGGATCATCTTTGTTCACATCTGGATGGTGCTGCTTTGCGAGTCTTCTGTAGGCCCGTTTTACTTCATCAGGAGTTGCATCCCTTGAAATTCCGAGAACCTCGTAGTAATCTCGTTTTGTCACAGATCCACCCTTGTATAACTTGTAATAATATCCATCTTGAAACACGATATAACTCTTTCGTTACTCAATCAAGTTTACCGGGTTAGATATAAATAGGTGACAATAATTAATATTCACATTGTCTTGGAGATGATTCACAGAGGAGATGAATGATTGAAGCCGTGTGTTAATATTGGAGTGGTTGGGCACGTCGATCATGGGAAGACAACACTTGTGAGCACGTTATCAGGTGTCTGGACAGATCGACATAGCGAAGAGGTAAAACGTGGCATATCTATCAGGTTGGGTTATGCAGATGCCACTTTCAGAAAATGCCCCAACTGTCCTGAACCATCCTGTTACACGGTAAATACAAAGTGCGCTATCTGCGGCGCAAAGACGAAGGAGTTGAGATCGGTCTCTTTTGTTGACTCACCAGGTCATGAGACGTTGATGGCAACGATGCTCTCAGGTGCTGCGATCATGAACGGAGCGATCCTTGTCATAGCAGCAAGTGAGCCATGTCCGCGCCCTCAAACAAAGGAACATCTGATGGCGCTTGATGTTATAGGGGTTAAAAATATCGTCATCATCCAGAATAAGATCGATCTTGTAACGCGTGACGAGGCGATAGAGCACTATGACCAGATAAAAGCTTTTGTAAAAGGAACAGTCGCCGAAAATGCTCCGATTATTCCTGTCTCTGCTCAGCACAACGCAAACCTTGATGTTCTCATCCAGACCATTGAGGAGACTATCCCCACACCCGAACCTGCAAGCGAAGATGAAAATGCACACATGTTCATCGCCCGTTCTTTCGACGTTAACAAGCCTGGCACACCCTATTCAAAGATCCAGGGAGGGATTCTTGGTGGAACGCTCTCCAGAGGCACACTTGAACCAAAAGATGAGATAGAGATAAGGCCAGGTATAGCTGTGGAGCGAGAGGGGAAGAAGGAATGGGTACCGCTCAAAAGCGTTGTTACAAAGATTCAGGCAAGTGGAAAGACGATCAAGAAAGCGACGCCAGGTGGGCTGATCGCAGTTGGTACAAAACTCGATCCATTTCTTGCAAAGGGTGATGCACTCGTTGGACAGGTTGCAGGGACACCAGGAACACTTCCTCCCACATGGGATAGCTTCACAATGGGGGTGCGTCTTCTTGAGCATGTTGTGGGATCTGACGATGAAGAGGCAGTCGGTCCGCTTCGCACCAATGAACCGCTGATGCTCAGTATCGGAACAATGACAACGGTCGGGCTTGTTACAAGTGCACGGGAAAAAGAGGCAGAGGTCACCCTCAAGCGACCTGTGTGCGCAGATGTCGGTTCTCCCATCGCGATAAGTCGAAGGATTGGGACACGATGGCGTTTGATCGGGGCGGGAGTCATACTGAAGTGAAAGTTCTCCTCGATACGAGCGGTCTTCTGATGATAAGGTGGGTTGACATCTTTGCTGAGCTTGAGCGATTGGGTTATCTTGAGTATCTTGTTCCCCAGGCAGTCTGTGATGAGCTCGAGGGACTGCGAAAAACACTCAAAGGTAGAGACAGAGAGATGTTGAACCTTGTCAGACTCCTTCTTGAAAGATGTAAAGTGATTGAAGGTAAAGGAAAAGCTGATGATATTATTCTCGAAATTGCTACACGGGAGGGGGTGGCAGTACTCACAAATGACCGTGAGCTTTCAGAGCGTCTGAGAGAGAAAGGAGTTCGTGTTGTATCACTCAGGCAGAAGAAGTACCTATTCGAGAGGGGGTGAATGAATGACAGGCATTGTTGGAGTCTTTAATCATGATTTTGCCCCCAAACTTGTATCAGAAGGCCTGAAGATTATTGCAAGCAGGGTCGATTCGCCAGAGATCTATGGTGAGGATAGATCAGCGCTCGGGGATGTGTACTTCAGAGAAGATTCTGTAATCGCGGAAGATCGATCCAGAGCGGGATATGCTATGGTTAGGTGGCAGGGAGAAAAGGTAACGATAGAACGAGATATAATTGGAGTTAAACCACTTTTTTACAGCTTGTCAGATGGTTTTGCGGTTTCATCCGAGCGAAAAGTGCTTCTAAAACTTGGATTTAACGATACGTTTGAGCTGAACCCACGAGAAATCATATCCTACGATATTATGGAAGGTGAGGCTACACGAACTCACAAAGAGTTTTTTCCACAAGGAGCGGAGCATCAAAAGGAGAGAGATGCGATAAAAAGCGATCTTAAAGCACTTATACTTAGATCTATCAAATCAAATATTCCAGATGAGCATTTCGGTCTTCTTCTCTCAGGAGGGGTTGATTCAACACTTCTTGCAGTTTGTCTTAAGCAGATCGCTGGGGCAGAGCGATTTACATGCTACTGTGCAGGCATAAGTGGTGCAAAAGACGTAGAATTTGCAAGAGAAGCAGCCAGGAAGCATGGATTAAATCTTTCTGTGATTGAGGTTGATACCGATGACGTAGAATCCTATCTGCCCGAAATTATTGAGCTTGTTGAGGATTCGAGTGCGATGAAGGCTGGTGTTGGTTTGCCGATTCTTATAGCAGCACGCAGGGCTAAAAAGGATGGAATAACAAAGATATTTGTTGGAAATGGAGCTGATGAGCTTTTTGGAGGATATGGAAGACACATTGAATCAAAAGATTTGAATAGAGATTGTTTCTCTGATATGCTCTCATATTATGAGCGAAATGGATACAGGGATGATGTAATAGCAGCAAATGAAGGCGTGGAGTTTTTGATGCCATTTCTCGATCCTGAACTCATCGAATACGCACTTAAAATCCCGCCAGAACTTAAAATAAGAGGTAACCTCCATAAAGTGATCCTGAGAGAGGTTGCAGTTGAAATTGGTCTCGATGAGGCATTTGCATTCAGGAAGAAGACTGCTGCACAGTATGGAAGTGGTTTTGACCGCACCATCGCAAAGCTTGCTCGTAAGAACGGTTACCGCTCAAAAAGCCAGTATCTCAGGCAATTTCTGGGAAGAGAGAATCTGAGACTTGGGGTGCTCTACAGCTCGGGAAAAGATAGTACGTACGCGATGTATCTGATGCAGATGCAGAACTATTCTGTGGAATGCCTGATCACACTCAGGAGCAAAAATCCTTCCTCCTACATGTTCCATACCCCTGCGATCGATCTTGTACCAGATCAGGCAAAGCTTCTTGGAATACCACTTATCATTGCAGAGACCGATGGAGAGGAGGGGTCTGAGCTTCAAGATCTTGAAAAAGCCCTGTTACAAGGGAGAGAAGAGTATAAGATTGAAGGGATTGTTACAGGTGCGCTCTACTCAAATTATCAGCGAGATCGGATCGAGATGATTGCAGATAGGCTTGGTTTGAAGGTCTTCTCACCGCTCTGGCATATCGATCAGGAACATGAGATGCGTGAGATCCTTAGAGCCGGGTTCAAGTTTATATTCACCGCCGTTGCAGCAGAAGGACTTGATGATTCGTGGATTGGACGGCAAATAGATGATACAGATATAGATCGTCTCGTTGAACTCAATGAGCGATATGGGATAAATATTGCGGGAGAGGGGGGTGAGTTTGAGAGCCTTGTTATTGCAGGTCCAAACTTCAAGGGTGAACTCGTAATCCAGGACTTTGAGATCATCGATGAAGGGATGGGGGCATGGCGAATGACCGTAAGACCCGGTGCAGGACGAAATTGATATATGCCAGCCGATAAATAATGTTATAAAAATGGAGGTGGGCTATGGATTGTCCAGTATGTGGTCATCCGCTTGGAGATGATGTTTGCAGTGTCACCAACCGAGCGGTATGCACCAAATGCTGTTATGTCCTGACCAATGAGGAGATGCTCGAGTGGCTGGATGGATAGTCAGAGGATAACGAAAGTTTCATAACACCAGGACAACCTCTACTTTTCATGGTGGAGCCTGCGATCGTGACCACTGATCTTCTCAAAGTGTTTGATGGAATAACAGCGGTTGATCATGTGAACCTTGAGATCCAGAGAGGAGAGTTGTTCGGTCTTTTAGGTCCAAATGGGGCAGGTAAGACAACACTGGTTAAGATACTTACCACACTTCTCAAACCAACCTCTGGAACCGCAAAGGTCTGGGGTTACGACATCCTCAAGGATCAGGATATGCTGAGGGCACACATAGGCGTTGTATTCCAGGATCCAAGTGTAGATAACAGGCTCACAGGCAGGGAGAACCTCGATTTCCATGCACGGATGTATGGGCTTGATCGTGCCACACGAGATCGACGGATCAGAGAGGTGCTGGAACTCGTGGAGCTGGAGGATAAAGCCGATATTCTTGTTGGGAAATACTCAGGTGGAATGCAGCGGCGGCTCGAGATTGCAAGGGGACTGATGCATCACCCAAATGTTCTCTTTCTCGATGAGCCAACGCTCGGGCTTGACGCACAGACGCGCAGACATATCTGGGACTATGTAAAAAAGATGAATGAATGTGAGCATGTTACAATCGTTCTGACAACACACTACATGGAAGAGGCAGACTTTCTCTGTAACAGGGTGGCGATCATCGATCACGGAAAGATTATCATCACCGATACGCCTGAAAATCTGAAAGCCCAGGTAAGATCTGAGAAGAACAAAAACCCATCACTGGAGGATGTCTTTCTTCATTTTACAGGTAAGGAGATACGCGATGAGAGTGGGAACGAGCAGCAACATGCAAGACGCATCATGCGGCAGTGGCGGATGAAGAGGCGATAACATGAAGTTGATAAACCTGCAGGCGATCTATACCCTCTGGCTCAGGGAGATGCTGAGATTTTTCAGGATGAAAAGTCGCGTTATTGGATCACTGGGGATGCCATTCTTCTTTCTTGCGTTTTTAAGCATGGGTTTTGATGATACAGCTTTCCTGAATGGCGATCTCGATTATACGAGTTTTTTAACACCTGGAATTATCGGTATGCTCCTCCTCTTCTCATCGACCTTTACCGGTATATCAGTCCTCTGGGATAAAGAGTTTGGCTTTCTCAAGGAGATCATGGTGACGCCTGTCAGTCGAATCTCAATCCTGATCGGACGAATTGCAGGTGGTGCGACAACTGCCATCATGGAAGCACTGATCATCCTCGTGCTCTCAGTCCCGCTTGGTTTCAACCTGCGCGGCATCTATGGTGACGCAAGCACCAGCGGAATAGTTATCGGCGTGGTCATGGCATTTGTCTTTATGGTTCTCATCGCAACGACATTCATTGCACTGGGTATCGCATTTGCATCATGCATGGAAGATATGTCGGGTTACTCGATCATCATGAACTTCGTTATCTTCCCTCTCTTCTTCCTCTCAGGTGCGTTATTTCCTATAGATAACTTCCCTTCATGGGTAAGAATACTTGCACTTCTCGATCCACTAACATATGGCGTGGATGGGCTTCGAGGATGTTTAACAGGGGCATTTGATCTCCCATTACTTATCGATCTCTTTGCACTCGTTTTAAGTTCACTCATCATGCTTGTGCTCGGCTCATACCTGTTCAAATACACCGAAGTGGATTGAGCAATTGAGTTGTTGTGTGCACAGCCCGCTCTTTTTTGTGTGGATTGAACTTAAAGTAATGTACACAGATAACAGAGACTGGTGGTATAGAGGTGGTGAGGAATTGAGGATAATCTATGTACTCTCATGGGTTGTTACAATATTTGCAATCTTTTCAGTGGTTTCACACGCGGTTGGATTGCCCTGGGGGCTTGATGCAATACACGGAAGCTCGATGGAACCTCTGATAACCGAAGAAGATATCGTGGTGGTCGTACCTTACATCTCCACGATCATGGGTGAACCCGAGAGGGGAGATATCATCGTTTTCAGGAGTGATAGGACCAGATATATGGTTATGCACCGTGTATATGATATTTTAGATGAAAATAATGGATATATCACGAAGGGAGATAACATAGAGAGACCCGATCAGGAAATGGGGATGGAAGTCATAGAATCAAAAGCAATATACGGGTTTGTACCACAGATATTTGGTCATCCACTGATGATCCCGAAGATTGGTATCCTGACTCATGCATTCATCGAGTTTAATCCTGTTTTCAGATATTATCTGAGTGGTTTCATACTTGTATTTCTTGTAATCTCGCTTGTAATCGATTCAAAGCGTATATTCATGGGTAAAAACTGACTTCTGCTGAAGAAGATATTTAAAGGTGCATGGAGTAAGTAGAGATGAAGGGGAGAAAATGGCATACACTGATGAAATCTTCAGTGCAGCGGAGAAAGTTAATTTTCTTGATAGGCTGACCGATGAACTGCAATCAACGCGGTTCATGTCAGTGAAGTTTCTCTCGATGAGCATCTCGAATCATAAGCTGAATGTTGAATCTCTGGCAGCACATGATCCACTCTTCTTCGAAGATCTCTGCAGAACGATCAGTGAGATTGCCAATGATGCAAACGAGCTGGACCTAATAAAAAAGGAGGCGAGCATTGTCCTTGAAAATCTCAAACCATACCTCCAGGAACATGAACCTCTTTATAATGTACATAACCTGAGCGGTGAGGTAAAAGATACCGAGAATGCCGGGCTTAAGAAGGTCTGTAAAGCGTGCAATGCGTTCTGTGATGTATCCTGGTCATACTGTCCTATGTGTGGTGCAAAACTCGATTGAAGAGAAAAACTGATAAGTATCAGGAAGTTAATTGAGACACATGGTTGAAGGTTTCAACTTTTCCATACATATCAAGCCAAGATATGGGGATGTTGACTATCTGGGTCATGTGAACAATGTGATCTACCTCAGATATTTTGAAGAAGGGCGATTTGAATACTGCAAGGCACTTAACTTCCTGACTCCAGGTGATTCCCCGGTAAGTTTCATAATTCTGGATAATTACTGCAAGTATGAAAAGGCGATCACCTTCCATGATCGAGTTGATCTTTATGTGAGGATAGCTAAACATGGTAATAAGAGCTTCAGGTTTGAATATCTGATGCTTCTTGCAGGCACTGATAAAGTTGTTGCAACAGGGTACTCAACCGCGGTCGCCTATGACTACGAGAAGAAAAGAAGTGTACCGATACCAGAGGATGCAAAACAGCGGATGCTGGAGTTTGAGTCGGGTGGCAATCCGCGGAAGGGGTAGAATAGATCATTTAAAGATTTTTTATATATTTTAGTGGTTGAATCCAGCAATCCAAAAAATTATATAGTATGAATCAAAAGCTACCTTAATCGAATTTGGATAAAATACTTTCAGATGAGGTGGTGGTAATTTTGAGTAATTATAGGAAAAATATATCGCTGTTATTGATCAGTATCATTATTATCGCTTTTTTTAGCAGTATAGTAGCGCCAGTCTCTGGTGATACAAGAGGAGATCCTATCATCACGGTGGATGGAATTGGAGATGACGACTGGAACCCAAATCTAAAAGTGATGGATGACGTGAATGAGAGTGGCGTTCCAGATGGTTATGATATCAAGGCATTATACCAGTATTATGATGGCAGGGAAGGCTGGGATACGCTCTACTTCAGGTATGATGTCTACGGGATTGCAGGCGATTCTGACGATGATGGCAACCCGCATACAGGAACATACTGGACCGATCGCTGGGGGGTAAACGAGGATGAAATATACACCATCTTCATCGACACCGATCTGAATACAAGCACTGGCTGGGTCTTTCCAGGAGTTGTGGGGGGGTTTGATCTGCGCATTGAATATACCAATAACAGTGCATTTATTAAGTATTTTGTCAGTTCAGGTACATTTTTAGCATCATCAGACAATAACAATGGCCTGGTCGGAGAAGGGATCGTTAAAGATTACCTGAAGGGTCTACTCGTAGGAAATGGAGAAGGTGATCGAGTAGAGGCAGCAATCAGAACTGATTATCCATACAACAATGTTGTTGAGATCGGTGTGAAGAATGCTACAGATCTCTTCACTCCACCTGCAAATCCGCGGTACTATCGCATCTATGGATACGCAGATTACTACACCTTTTGGGTAGGAGGGGAAGATTACCTTGAGAACGAACTCGACATTCGCGCCCCTGAACTCGACTTCACCGCTCAGGATATCTGCTGTTACAATATCTCATTCAACGGTACAACAGATCTTGAGCTTGCAAATTGCACATGGGAGTTTGGGGATGGAGACGTGGTGAATTGTGATCCAGCATGTATGAACACAACGCATCAGTATGCAGCAGGTGGATACTACAAAGTTAACTTCTCAGGATACAGGAGCAATGGAATGTATGGTTTCACCCAGAAGCAGATCTACGTCGACCGTGGTCCAGCCGTTTCTGCAACAGCAAATCAAACACATCTTGGTGTCCCATCCTGGATCGAACTTAACGGCACTGGCTCACATGCCGATCCTCTCGGAAATCGAACCATCACCTATACCTGGTCATTTGATGACTGGCATGATAACATGACCGGTGAGGTCGTGACGATCCTTGTCAATACAACTGTCAACGCAACCTTAACCGTATTTGATGGGCACTGCTACAACGAAACAACCCTGATGATCGAGTACGATCCTGTACCACCAGACCTCGATTTCACAACAGAGGCTATCTGCTGTCATAACCAGTCATTCACTGCAACAACAAACGCAACCCTCAGGAACTGCACATGGGAGTTTGGAGATGGAGATAGCACACACTGTGATCCAGCATGTATGAACATCACGCATCAGTACAGCGAGGGAGGCTATTACCTCGTCAACTTTACAGGATGCAGACTCGATAACGATGAGTGTGCAACAGTTCAGCATACGATCTACGTCGACCGTGGTCCAGCCGTCTCTGCAACAGCAAATCAAACACATCTTGGTGTCCCATCCTGGGTCGAACTTAGCGGCACAGGCTCACATGCTGATCCTCTCGGAAATCGAACCATCACCTATACATGGTCATTTGATGACTGGCATGATAACATGACCGGTGAGGTCGTGACGATATGGGTAAATCAGACGGTAAATGCAACCTTGACAGTATTTGATGGGCACTGCTACAACGAAACAACCCTGATGATCGAGTACGATCCTGTACCACCAGACCTCGATTTCACAACCACAGCAATCTGCTGTTTCAACCAGTCATTCAC
>LYOS01000004.1:0-42722 GCA_001766815.1 Candidatus Syntrophoarchaeum caldarius | reverse complement strand
ATGCAACCTTGACAGTATTTGATGGGCACTGCTACAACGAAACAACCCTGATGATCGAGTACGATCCTGTACCACCAGACCTCGATTTCACAACCACAGCAATCTGCTGTTTCAACCAGTCATTCACTGCAACAACAAACGCAACCCTGAAGAACTGCACATGGGAGTTTGGGGATGGAGATAGCACACACTGTGATCCAGCATGTATGAACATCACGCATCAGTACAGCGAGGGAGGCTATTACCTCGTCAACTTTACAGGATGCAGACTCGATAACGATGAGTGTGCAACAGTTCAGCATACGATCTACGTCGACCGTGGTCCAGCCGTCTCTGCAACAGCAAACGTTACCCATCTTGGTGTCCCATCCTGGATCGAACTTAACGGCACTGGCTCACATGCCGATCCTCTCGGAAATCGAACCATCACCTATACCTGGTCATTTGATGACTGGCATGATAACATGACCGGTGAGGTCGTGACGATATGGGTAAATCAGACGGTGAATGCAACCTTAACCGTATTTGATGGGCACTGCACAAACAGTACTGACAACGAGACGAAGGTGACAATCTATTATGAAAGGGCGCCGCTTCTTCTAAACTTCACAACCACCGCGATCTGCTGTCATAACCAGTCCTTCACTGCAACAACAAACGCAACCCTCAAGAACTGCACATGGGAGTTTGGAGATGGAGATAGCACATACTGTGATCCAGCATGTATGAACACAACGCATCAGTACAGCGAGGGAGGCTATTACCTCGTTAGCATCTCGGGATACAGGCTGGATAACGATGAGTATGGCTCCGCTCAGAAGCAGATCTATGTTGATAGAGGTCCTACAGCGAAG
Organism: Candidatus Syntrophoarchaeum caldarius; assembly: GCA_001766815.1. Classification (NCBI taxonomy): domain Archaea; kingdom Methanobacteriati; phylum Halobacteriota; class Candidatus Syntropharchaeia; order Candidatus Syntropharchaeales; genus Candidatus Syntropharchaeum; species Candidatus Syntropharchaeum caldarium. The sequence goes on along the minus strand of LYOS01000004.1, from coordinate 41,868 downwards.
GCAAAGGCAAATTTAAGCTATATCACAGCGCCTACCGCAGTTGAGTTCAATGGAAGCCTATCTCACGCTGATCCATACGGAAACAGAAGCATCTCCCGATATGAGTGGGAGTTTGATGATGGTGTAAATCTATCAGGCAAGGTTGTCGTAAGAGAGATTAACCAGACCACAACCGCAAAACTTACAGTCTATGATAACAGCTCAGACGGGATCGAGCATTGCAAGAGTACATCACAGGTCACTGTAGAGCTGATATCTCACCAGGTCCCCGCTATCTCATATCCTGGTATCGTGCTCCTGATCGGACTTCTGGCACTTGCGGCTGTATTCAGTCTTCAGCGACCTTCAAGACGTCGGCGATAACCTTCAAGAAGTAAAACTATGCCAATCCCTGTAATTGCAGCAGTTGCCCCAAAGCCTGCAGGTTCTGCTTTAAGCGGATCCTCGGTCGCTGTTGGGGTTTCGCTTTCCTTATCCTCTGCTGGCACAATGGCTGTGGTAGATGTGGCTGCTGGTGATGGTCTCGATTCTGGCTCAAGCTTTATCACGTAGCAGTCATTCCAGCCCTCACCGTATGAGTGGGTGTATCCTGCAACGATATAACTGTGATCCGAGGTCTCGATTACCTCACATCCGATTTCTTCGCGCATCCCACCATATCGCTTCTCCCACTCTTTTTCGCCATCTGAATTTAGCTTCAGGACGATAAGATCCTCTGATATTTCGTCGTCTCCTTCAGAAGTGAATCCTGTTATGATGTATCCACCATCAGAGGTTTGCACGATAGATCTTGCCTCATCATGATACGCGCCTCCATAGAACTTCTCCCACTCTTTTTCTCCATCTGCATCGGTCTTTATGACGTAGATGTCCTTCTTTCCTGCACCATGGGACTCTGTCCATCCCGCAAGGATATACCCACCATCCGATGTCATATCAACCGAGTATGCTCGATCGTCGGCGCTTCCACCGTACTCTCTCGACCAGATCACTTTTCCCAACCCATCAATCTTGATGAGATATGCATCTTCAGGGTCGTATCCAAAGACTCCGGTCCTGGTATAACCTGCGATGATAAAATTACCATCCCCGGTCTCATGAACATCAAACGCTTCGCTGATAAATCCCTCAATCAGCTTCTCCCAGCGTTTAACACCATCGCGATCGAGTCTTACGATGTACGGATTCAGGCCATTAGTACCATAAGACCATGTTGAACCTGCGATGATGTACCCGCCATCCGAGGTCATATCAACGGCAGATGCACGATCAATGTTTTCACCCCCCATCACACGCTCCCAGAGTTTGTTTCCGTTCCAGTCGGTCTTTATGACATATGCATCCTCCATCGTTCTGGTCGACCATGTAGAGCCTGCGACGATATAACCCCCATCCTTTGTCGCGAGTATCGATCGTGCAAGATCATCCCCGCTCCCACCAAGCCGACGTTCCCATGCCATCTCACCATCTTTCTTGATCTTAACCAGATACACCGCCTTTGCCTTCTCCTTTGTTGACCATGTTGAACCTGCAATGATGTACCCACCATCCCGCGTCTCATCTATCGAATTTGCCTCATCATAGCCTCCTCCACTCCAGAATGCGGCGTATGTCTTCTCCCATTCGGTATCAGGTGCAGGAGTGGCAGAAGCAGCAGGCACTGAAGCAAGTATCGCGATGAGCAGGAGAGAAATAAAGACCTTTTTGATATTATTTTGTGTATCTTTCACGGTGCACCCCCCTTCATAAAGTCCTTATGAATCTGATGTATATTATAATCTAACTCTAATACTATTTAATAATTTTTGGAAAAAGTCCTTCTGGATTGTGAGTTCTTACTTTTCTACCTCAAGACCTCACTTTCCTACACAAGTTTCACACACCCTTCTTCAATATCTCCAACTATATCCCTGAATGCCTGTGGCCAGTTCTCAGGATCAAGCCCTTTCTGTGCGAGAAATACCGCAGCCCACCGTTCAAGTCCCACACCCGAGCATCCACTCCACATTTCCTCTCCAGATTGAATCTTCACATTGAAACCCTTTGGATACTTATCCCCGTTCACGCTCAAGTTCTGGAACTCAAGCCAGCTCTCGTTATAGGGCAGGATCGCTTCATAATCTATTGTTCCAACCTCTTTCTTTTCAGAAAGCCCGGTCATGCCCTCCTGTGCCATAAACCATGGTGTGACCCATGCGTTTCGCCATTCAAGCTCAAGTATCTCGTCAAATATCGTTTTATACCGCTCCTGCAGGGCTTCCGACTCTTTGATAACCTGATCAGGCGTTCCGAGCCAGAGGATCTCGATTCTGTGGAACTCATCGACCCGTTCAATGCCGTGTATACCGCCGCTCTCATACCTGTGAGATGTGCCTGAGCGATCAAATACCTTAACAGGCGTAGAATCATTTGCGATTGTCTGTCCCTGCAGGAATGGCCAGAAAGGTGGACACTGAGCATAGCATAAGCCACCTATCGGATCATCGAGCCGCTCACGGATCATATCAAGCGGGACTTCCTGTGTAACACGGTAATAATCAATAACCTCCTCCCAGAACTCTGGATCACGGCTTTTTGGCGGCAGAACATAGTATATCTCGGGATAGACGCCTTTGAGGTGTCCCGATCGTTTCCAGACCTCCCAGCCAACAACCTTCGGGAAGATCATCTCGTTATAATCCAGCGGATCAAGGATATTTTCAAGCACGATCTTCTCAAATGCCCTGAAGATACGCGTGATCTGGGTACCATAAATCCATTGTCCACGGACAGAGCCGTGTATGATCCAGCGCCGCTTTATCATCGCTTCCGTAGGATCTTTATCAAAGGTGTGCGGTTTTGGTGCACTCTCTGTTAAGAGCTCCCAGTGCTCAGACTTTCCACCAAACGCGGCTTTCGCTATTTTCTCCTCAACAAGTCGGATGATGCGATCTGGTACACGCTCCTCGAGTTCCTTTGCCCCAAGATCGAGTTCAAGTGTGATAACCCCATTGTTGTATGTAATCTCCTTTACAAATGGGATCTTCATCTCTGCTGGCGGAGTGTCTGAGGGTAGATTTATCGTGAACTTCTCGACCTCAACCCCGCGCACACCGATGTGATACTCCTTTCCAAGATATGCAGACAACGCCTTTCTGAGTCTCAAAACTGCATCGTGCGCCCTTACATATCTCCCAGATTCGATCTCAAATGATATTTTAGAGGATTCGATCCCGATGAGTTTCGATGATGCACCTTCTCCTGGGGGTGCACCCTTTGTGAGGATTGTGCGGTTTGCATCTTCAAATATCTCACCAATTCCCGGTACCTCTGTCACATCCCCGCTACATACAAACGAGCCTTTAAACCTGAATTTCATACAAATAGAACTCCGCTTCAGTCCCTTATTCCTTCGGTCGTAACAGTTATCACAGCTTCGCCATCAGGCAGATGTGGTGAGTCAAGAAGTCTTGCAATCCGCTTATCACCTTTTGATTTTCTGAGATACAACCTGAATGTCGCGGTGTGTCCCAGTACATGCCCACCTATTGGTTTTGTCGGATCGCCGAAGAATGCATCTGGCTTTGCCTGTACCTGATTTGTCACCATCGCGACAGCATTGTTCAGATCTGCAAATCTTAAAACCTCATGGAGGTGCTTGTTCAGCTTCTGCTGCCTATCAGCAAGGGTACCTCTCCCGACGTACTCAGCCCTGAAATGGGCGGTCAGTGAATCGATTATGAGCAGTCTTATCGGCTTTTCTGAGTTTATAAGATTGTTTGCAAGCTCTGATACTTTTTCAACAAGTAATATCTGGTGGTTTGAATTGTACGCCCTTGCCACATGAATATTTTTAAGAGCTTCTTCCGGGTCAAGTCCTACCCCTTTTGCCATCTGCGCGATCCGCTCAGGACGAAAGGTATTCTCTGTATCGATGATAGCAGCAGATCCATTGAGTCCTCCTTCTGATTCTGGAAGCTGGACATTGACCGCAAGCTGATGTGCGATCTGGGTCTTTCCGCAGCCGAATTCACCATAGAACTCAGTTATCGACTGTGTCTCAATCCCCCCATTTAGCAGTTCATCAAGTGCTTTAGAACCTGTTGTGAGTTTTCCCACAAGTTTTCTGCGCTCAAAAACCTTATCCCCGGACTCGAAGCCCCCGATATCAGCAGCCTCTCTTGCAGCCTGTATAATCTTGGCTGCAGTTGCATCTCCGACCTCGGCGGTTGCCACAAGATCAGCGGGTGATGCAACAGCTATAGCCTCGATCGATGAATAACCAGCTTCCATGAGCTTCTCTGCTGTTGCAGGACCGATTCCGGGTAAGTCTTCAAGCCTAACCTCATTTTTCTCCATTGAATTATACCTCCTCTTTTATCTTTTCCCTGATCTCATTGGCGAAAGGTTCAGCAATCACTCTCATATCTTCCTTGCGCCTTGTCTCAACCGTGAGTCGGATCATCGGTGACGTGTTTGATGCCCGTACAAGCACCCACCCCTCCTCCAGATCGACCCTGATACCACCAAATGTGCTCACATCATCATACTTCGCAGCGAATGATTCAGACAGGGCATCGATGACCGTGAACTTGACATTATCATCACACATGAAATCAATCCGTTCCTTAGGATAGACGGGGATCTCGTCCACCATCTCTGAGAGCTTACTTTCCGATCTTGAGAGTATCTCTGCGATCTTAAATGGGATGAGAATTGCATCATCGAAGAGGAAGTACTCGGGCATCACCATGTGCCCGCTTGACTCGATACCAAGCATCGCATTCTGCCTCTCGGCTTCAAGTGTCAGGTAGGTATGTCCAACCGGTATCCGTGAGACCTTCGCACCGAGTGGCACAAGTATATCCTCGATCGCCCGCGAGCATTCTACATTTGCAATAACCACACCACTACCCTTTTGCTGGAGCATATCCTTTGCGATAATTATCCCTGTCTGCTCTGGGGTTAAAAGCCTGCCTCTGTCATCAACGATTACACCTCTATCTCCATCTCCATCGAATGCAACGCCAAAATCGACATCGAGATTCTTTGTGTGGCTCATCAGGGTTTTGAGCGATTCTTCTGTTGGCTCGCTCTGGCGGTGTGAGAATGTTGGGTCAACGTTTGAAAATAGCGAGTATGTCTTTATCCCGAGCTTGGCAAAGACGTGCGGTGCGATGAGGCTCATGCTACCACCTCCACAGTCAACAACCGCTTTAACATCTTCCATGGTATCAAACCTTGACTCAAAGTAGCGTATATACTCCTCCTTCATCGAGATCGTATCAGCCACACCAACCTTATCCCAGGTAGCAGACCTCTTCATCAAATTTGCGTCATCTGCAACCAGCTCACCGATTCGCATATTGTACTCTGCAGGGAAACCGACCCCCTTTCCAGAATAAAACTTGATTCCGTTCCATTCTGGTGGAAGATGAGAGGCGGTGATATATGCCATAACATCGCGCTTCAGCATCAACCCTGAGAACGCCGCAAGCCCTATCGAGGATCTGCCCGTACAGGTTACATCGACTCCACCAGCAAGAAGCCCTGCGAGTAGTGCATTTGATAGAAGCTGGCTTGACCCGCGTACATCATAGCTCAAAAGTACCGTATTCCCCAACCCTTCGTCATCCATAAGTGCCGCAAGGCTTCGCCCGATCTTGAGCATCACCTCTGGCGTGAGCTCTTCTCCAAGAAGGCCTCGTATATCGTAAGCCCTGAATATGTGTGATTTCATCATGTTCCCCATCTTAAGATGATGTTACTGAAGGATATATAAGTTTTCAAGTATCCCTCGATTTCATCTGCCTCAGTGCAGCAATTATCACATCCTCGTTCTCATCCCTTATAATATCCGAAAAGACATCGACATCCTCAAAAACCCTGAGTCCCCGAATTACCACTGCAGGTGTACCGCCATCACCCTCACCCATCAAAAGATTTGCAAAACCAGCAATCTCATCAATTATCGCTTCATTTGTGACCGTAAGTACGTTCCCAAATAGATCAAAACGCCCAACCCAGTTCAAAAGCGGCCTCATACCCGATGCACCGATAGCAATACCTGTTTGTCCAACCCTGAATGCCCTACCATTCGTATCTGTGATTAAAACCGTAACTTTTTTCCCGGTCTCTTCAAATATTCTTGATCTAATCGCTGCTGCAGTTTGTGATGGGTTTTTGGGGAGCATCAGGAGTTTTCCTTCCTCGATATTCGATCGATCGATTCCTGCACTTACGCAGACATGCCCTCCACGTCTCCGAACAAGCATGAAAGGAGCTTCGATCAGTACCTCCTCGCACTCATCAAGCACAGCTTCGACAAATCGGGGATCTTCATCGAGCTTTTGAGCGATTCTCTGGGCTTCATCTGAGGGTGTGATCTCGGATATTTCACGCACCCTCCCTTCTACCTTTGAGACCACGGTTGATGCGATGGCGAGAATATCATAATTCTCGAAATCAACCCTATCAAGTATCATACCAGCAAGATCGTCTCCTTCACCTACAAGCGGAAGACCGTCAATCGTGAACGCTTCAATCCTCATCTGTGATTCCTCCGGCACAAACCTTTTATCATCGGAGCCATTATATAAGATGGCATTCATGGGACAAATTAAAAGTGGGGATCTCACCTGTGGCAATACCAATATTCAATAAACGTGCAAATTCTTCAGCAGATGAGTACTGGAGGATAAAGGCACTGACAGGAGCGAGTGGAAAGTCAAAAGAACAGGAACTTGATGAGATTGAGAAACTCCTCGATAAAGGCATCGGTGGAAAATTACGGGATGATCTTGAGAAGCGAGCAAATCAACTCAGAGGGGAGGTGATAGGGGTAAATGAAGCGAGCAATCGAATGGAAAGGGTGATCGAAGATCTGCTCAACATCACAAAAGACTTTGCTCCTAACCTTGAGCCAAAAAAAGGAAACATATATCCTTATGACGCTGGTGAAGGACCCATTCAGGATAAATACTTCAAAGCGATCAACGAAATTCTGTTTGGCAAAGCGGATGAGACCATCGAGTTTGATGATGCGATCATCTCCACAAAGGGGATCGAGATCAGGGATGCAGAAGCAGACGAGATCAAATCGCTCATGATTCTGAACAATATTACGACGTTGATGCAGGAATCTGCAAAGAAAAAACTCGGGCTTAATAATCGGTTTGATAATGCATGGGCACTCCTGGCAGAGCAGGATTTTGCATACAGCGCCTTTGAAGTGATTGTAAATAGCAAAAAAGGTCTGACGCTCGATGAAATTCAGGATCGATGCCACAGGGTTGATCAGGAATACCAGGAGCTTGTAAGAGACATATATGACGAAAAACTCGATAAAGAGCTTGAGAAGATGCTCTCAGATGACTTATGGGAGATTCGGTTGATTGAACGCACAGATGGTGGTATTTACAGCGCAACTGAGTTTGGAAGGTGGATGTGGGAGCTGTGCAAGCATGATCATACGAGAATTGAGCCAGAACCTGAGAAGAAACAACGCTCGTTTGGTAAGCTAAAATCCTTCAGGGGTTTTGGCAGGAGGGATAAAGATAAAAAAGATGGCCTGAGGGGTGGAAAATGGAAGTTATGACAAATGTAACCGTCGACAAAGTTGTTTCATACTCAAACTCACGGTTTTTTCCATGGAATATCCTGATGGAACCTGTTGATATGGCGGCGATAGAACACTATATGCCACTTGCAGTTCAGGCAGCGTGGATAAAGGGTGCTTACAGGAGTTTGGATGGGATCCAGCATCTGATCATGGAGGATGTGCGAATGGTGGTGAAAGATTACCTCCTCACCCCATACAGCAAAGGAGCAGAGGAAGTACATCGGGAATTTGCAGACGATTATCCATTCGCATACACGCAGGCACTTGTTACTGCAAGACTCTGCAACACATCAGATGATCTCAAACTCGGCGATATCATTGATATCGAACAGATTGGAAGCCTGGTCGGCGTTGATGTTGGAGAGTTTAGAAGACGCGAGGACCAGATAAGAAAATTTGTATCCATTTACCAGAAACAGATGAAGAAGCCAAGATCATTTACAAAGCGGATCATCAATCAGAAGGTTGTATCTACCGATGGGGAGATCATCGGGGTCGTCAAAGATATTGTATTTGATTTTGATACAGGAGACCTCGTTGAGCTTCTTGTGACGCCAAAGAAAGGTGTTGATAAGTCAAAATTCAGAAGCATCCGTGAGAAAGAGGAGGATGAAGGGTTGATGCAGCAGGTGATGCGTGCGATTCGATCCCTCTTGAAAGCTCATGTTTCAAAGGATAAACTTGACCTGCTTGAGTATGAGCCATATCTTGCAGGCATCTCGATTGAAGATGTTTATGTGAGTCTTTACAACGAGTACGTCGTCTTCAATCGATGATAGGTCAGATCTCATGGAGACAAATTCACGATTGATTTCACCAGAGTTCTGGCAGGCATGGCAGGCTTTACTCGCTGGAACAGTATAGTATTGTTTTGAGTGTATGACCTTGAGGTTAATCTCTGTCAAAAATTTATCGAAATTAATCGTTGGTTGACTGACTATTTTATTCTTATACATTTTACACAAGTTTTATCATGGCACATCCTCTGGATGATCAACGCCGCCATTTCATTTTTATCTATCCATCTACATGTTTAACGTATGAAGGTAGCGATTACAGGAAAAGGTGGAGTTGGAAAGACAACCCTGGCAGGTACGCTTGCGAGATTGCTTGCACAGGAGGGGAGAGATGTTGTGGCGATCGATGCAGACCCTGATATGAACCTTGCATCAGCGTTAGGTATTACTGAAAATCCAACACCAATTTCAACACTTGAAGATTTGATCGCAGAGCGTGCAGGTGAGCCAGGCGGGATCTTCAAGCTGAATCCAAAGGTGAGCGATATACTCGATACCTATGGGCTTCGCAATGAAGATGGTGTAAGGCTCTTGACGATGGGGACGATCGAGACGGGTGGTAGCGGATGTATATGCCCAGCTTCTGCGTTTTTACGAGCACTCCTGCGACATATCACCTTCAAGGAGCAGTATGTGATACTCGATATGGAAGCAGGAATCGAACATCTTGGCAGAGGGACAACCAGGAATGTGGATCTTATGATCGTTGTTGTTGAGCCTGGAATGCGATCTGTTGAGACGCTGAGACGGATTAATAAACTTGCAGGTGATATCGGGATCAAAAATATCGCTGTTGTGATAAACAAAGATGTGGGCGGGAGTGAAGTTATCAGCGAAAAAATCGAAGCAATGGGGCTCACCATTCTTGGTTCTATTCCGTATGATAGGAACTTTGTACGAGCGGATCTCGATGGCACATCGGTGCTTGATGCAGAGGGAGACGCGATAGATGCGATCAGAAAGATTAAGGATCAACTCGTTGCGAGCTTTGAGTAGTTTCATACCAATTGCCCTGCTCCTCATCCAGATCCTGATCATACCTGTCGTATCGGCGGATATATCACCGGTTGAGCCTGCAATCCCACCATACGAGAAGAGTTTCGAGAATAAACCTGAAGCAACCTCAACCCATGAACCCGGGTACAATATCTACACAAGGGTTGAGTATCGGGTATTTCGTGCAAATTCCAAAGGTGTTGTAAAGATCTACCTCGAGAATAAAGGCGATAATGATCTGTTCATCTATGAGTATGGCTTAAAGCCAGGTGGGCTTGAAGATACGGGTGTTACGGTACATCCGGGAGAGGAGCGATATCTTGGGATGGCAACAACATATATCGGGGATGTTGATGCGGTTACGGTCAGAATCGGTGTATCACTGCTTGCAAAGAGTGGGGGGCGGTGGTATGATTACAAGACGATCTATCTTGATCCGATGACGCTCACAATCGAAGGGAGCACGCCGAATGGTGATCCAGATTACGTGCGTGATCGTGGGATGAGGTTTGATAAGGTGAACGATCTGATCTTCCCGCTTGGATCTTTGCTTCGCAGTGAAGCCATCTCTGCTGTAAAGACTTTTCCCGGCGAGTATAACATCTACCAGGTCTGCTCGATCTTTGATCGCGTATCAGAACAGATCGAGTACGTCTCAGACCCACCCGATGCGGAGTACTGGCAGACGCCTGCTGAGACGATTCTTGCAGGTGGGGGTGACTGCGATAACCATGCAATACTGCTTGCAGCGATGATTGAGGCGATCGGAGGGACAAGCAGGGTCTATCTCACCGATGATCACATGTTTGCAGGTGTCTTTGTAGGTGATGTGTCAGGGTCTGATGAGGTTCAGGATGCTGTGCGAGCTTACTATAACACAGCGGTTCCGGTCTATTTTATCAATGATGAGTACGGGGCGTGGATGGTGCTTGATGCAACAAAAAGTATCTATGCAGGCGGGAGTGATCTTGGATACAAGGGCTGCAGTACGGTTTATGTGATCGACGTCTCAGCAAACTTCAGGGATCTGCGTGAGAGCGTCAGTATCGATCGGCTTGCATTCTGTGAGGAGATAAGTGAAGATGGGGACTTCATCGAGCGAGCAGATACACGGTATGCCTCTGGTGATACGATCCTGATTTATTATGAGATCGCAAACTTTGCTGTTCAAAGTGCAGAAAGCGGACACGAGGTCTGGCTCAAGCACTCGATCGATATCCTCGATGAGACGGGTGAGAGTGTATTTCACAGTGTGGAAGCGGATGAGTTTCATGAGATAAGTGAGTCGCCGCCTGAGAGGGTCTGGGCGTCATCAAGCTATGATACATCCTGGCTTGGGAAGGGTAGATACAGCGTACTGGTTACGGTGGAGGATTTAATCAGCGGAAAACGTGATGAGAAATCGGCTTACTTTGAGATCACAACAGATCCTGCGATCATGCCAGCGGTGCACCCGCTCTGGGTTGTTATAGGGATAATATTCGCAGGATATTTTGTGCGACAGAGAAGATCCAGATAACCCCTAACCTCTTTCTCTGGTGCAGATTGCGGTTGTATCATCCCTGACAATCGGTCCTGTCGTCGACTTTACACTTTCTCAGCAACTCTATCGGTTTTATCACGATAACCTGCCTTCTGCACTTTAAACAATCCCCTTCTCCTTCAAAGCCTGCTTTATCTCAAGAATATCCCGACGTAACTCTTCATACTTCAGCATGTGATCTTCGAGTGTATGCAGAGAACGTCGTATCTCCCCCGTATCCTCTTTGACGGTACCGACCTTCTCGGCAACTTTATCAACTTTATCTCCAACTATGTCAACTTTCTCAGCAACTTTATCAACTTTATCTCCAACTATGTCAACCTTCTCGGCAACTATATCAACCTTCTCAGCAACTTTATCAACTTTATCTCCAACTATGTCAACTTTCTTGGCAACTCCATCGATCTTCTCACCAAGCATCGAAAATCCCTGTTTGTTCTCTTCCCTTCCTGCATCAACCTTCTCCCCGACTTTATCGATCTTCTCACCAAGATTCCTGTTCATCTCGCGCATATACCTGGCAGCGGTATCCATTCGTTCATAGACTGCTTCAGTTAGATCCTCTTCTCTTATGATCTCAAAGTCTCTGAATTCACCTGTTGCATCTGAATAATCCACCTCTATATCCTCAACCGAGATTGGATACTGTTTTATCCAGATCAGATCGATAAACTGCTCGATCTTCTCTCGCTCTCCTTCACAGACAACCTCAACCGATCCATCGGGAAGATTCTTCACATAACCTGTAAGATCAAGATTGAACGCCATCTCATCGATATGATCACGATAACCTGCCTTCTGTACCCTTCCTTTGATGATGAGGTGTGCCTGTTCAATACTGTTCATTAGTTATTACTTTCCCCTCACCTCAAATAAAGATTGTGATTGTTACGCGGTCAGCGAGAGACTTGAATCTAATAATTGTGTTGTGTGAAATACCACCTTGTCCGTAAATACTTTCCAGATATTACTCGGTCAGTGTTCTTTTTTATCTCTATATTTCACCTCGATCTCCATGAGATCCTCTGCGATGGTCACGTTTTCAAAGACCTTTTTTGCATCATCGAGGAGGCGCTTTGCGCTATTTGAGTAACGGGGGCTAATGTGTGTGAGAAGAAGCCGGGCAACTCCTGCCTCCTTTGCAACCTCTGCCGCCTCAAGTGCAGTCGAGTGTCGGTAATTTACTGCCCAGTCTGCAAGCTCAGCTCCCATTGTTGAGTCATGTATTAAAAGATCTGCACCTTTTGCAGCCTCGATAACCGACCTGCACGGGCGCGTATCTCCTGTGTAAACAACCTTTCTGCCGGGTCTTGGTGGCCCAACAACCTCTTCTGACCTTATCTCTCTCCCATTGACTGTCACTGACTCACCATGATGGAGCTTTGAAAATAGCGGACCTGGTGGCACACCAAGCTCGATCGCCCGTTCTCTGTCAAACTTTCCAGGCCTTACATCCTCCTCAAGGACGTACCCGATACTGGGGATGCTATGCTCAGTCCTGATCACCCGAATTTTATAGCCGGATCGCTTGATTACATCTCCAGGGGATAACTCCTTTACCCGCACTTCAAAACGTGGTTTAAACTTCCCAAGTGCCATTATATGTTCCATAAGTTCTTCTGTTCCTTCTGTCCCAAAAATTGTGAGTTCTTCTGTCCTCTTCTGGAACGATAGTGTCTGTATAACACCCGGCAACCCAAGAAAATGATCTGCATGAAGGTGAGTGAGAAAAACAGATTTTAAACTTCCCATACCGCTCTTTGTACGCATCATCTGCCGCTGTGTACCTTCCCCACAGTCAAAGAGGAGAAGTTCACCTTCTCGATTGAAGAGTATCGAAGATGTATTCCTGGTGGGTGTGGGAAATGACCCGCCCGTTCCAAGAAAGCGCACTCTGAGCATATTCTATCCTATAATCAATCTTTTTTTAAATCCTTTTGCAGCATCGTTATTTATTAGACGGTGATGGGTGCACTTCACAGATAGCAGCATCCAAGTCCTATAAGAAAGCCAGTGATCGCTCCTGTATTTAAAAATGGTAATCCTGCATGGGGTTTTCCTTTCCCAACAAACATAGATAAGAGTACATAACCCATCATCGTTCCGATCATTGCGCCAAGTGCAGGATAGTTGAGAATCCAGATTGTGGGGAGATCAGTTAGGTAGAAGTTTGCAGATACAACCAGGATCGAGGGTATTATTGCATCACCAAGTCCCATAATAAAGACATCACCCTGCTTAAATTCTGTATTCACAAGATAGGAGAACCCCCTTTTTCTGGGCAGTATGAAGAGAATTGGAACTTTAAGATCAAGTACACCCTCTGCCAGGGTCACCATGTGTTTTGTTTGATAAACCGAGATCGCATCATAGATTGCAAGGATAACAAGCAGTATGATCACGGGAAGAACCGTGAGTGACACCCCAAAGATCGCTGTTGCACCTGCACCGATAAGAAGTCCTACTGCATCGACGATATACCACTCAGGGTAGGCGTAGATTAAAAGCGTGACCAGAAAAGCGCTTACAATAGCAGCCAAAGTAGAAAAAGGGAGTACAAAGACGTAGAAGAGTGTCCCAAAGATTGCACCGTACATCACAAATTTTATGAGCCATTCCTTACCACGTTTCATCACAAAAAGGAGGAAAAGCGTGAATAGAAGTATAAAACCTATGTAGATGATTGGATTTGTGACAGACTCAGGATTTTCAAATGCCACAATACCCGCTGACTCAAAATCAGGTGCAAGCACAACCGCAGCAACCTGAACAATCAGGATAAAAAGTCCCATTGTAGCAACAATTACCCGTCCATGTTTTCCCTTCTCTTCACCGCTATTTTCTGGAATCTTTACACCCCTGAGAATTAAACATAGCTCTCTTTGTAACTTGCGACATAAGTCTTCTTTGAAGGCTTTAATATATCTTCCCTTCGAAGACTCAGTTCTTTTGGCGGTTTTGCGACGATTTTTTTAACCTTCTCAACCATCTCATCGGTTATCGAGTTCTCTGATGCGATATACCTGATCTCATCCCCTTCAGAGATATTTCGAATCACCCTGAAGCCGATCGGTATCACGTGGAAGATGATATGATTCAGAATATCATCAATCTCTTTCATTTTTATATCTTCGATCGGGATTGCCATAAGTTCGTCTTCAGTTACCCCATTGATTTCAAGCCTGTTACGCTCAATCTGATGCACCTTATCGCCGTATTTTTCCCAGAGAAGCGGCAGGAGATAGGGTGCATATGTCTCATCATCGATGGAGACTTTTATCCCATCCTCTGTTGCCTCGATAATGGATACAAGATCGCGCATCTCTATCTTCTGGGTGGATCGGTGGGGTTTGATCGAAATATAGAAGAGCGGTATGTCAATATCAATATACTCGCGCACCCGCTCGATCAGTCTCCCTGCATGGAGATCCTCGATTATACTCTCCGTTAACATCTGGAATGCAAGTGCACCTGTTTCTTCCGCGCACTCTACAAATACGTCCATCTCGCCTTATTCCCCCTCTATCTTTAAATTCAGGTCTGCTTTTATTGGAATGCCTGCTTCAATTGAATTTTTTATCGCACAAAAATACTGATACTGTTTAAAACATGCTTCAACTTTCTCAGGTGACGTATCTCCTGCAACTCTGACATTTATCGTTGTCTCGACATCATTGATCAGCCAACCACCCGCTTCACGATGGATTGCCTCGCCTTTTGCAACTGCAGAAAGATCTTCAATCTTGATATTCATCTTACCTGCGATATAGGCAAACGTTGCGACCGCACAGCCTGAAATCGATGCAAGCATCACTTCCATTGGAGTGGGACCCTCGCCAGTACCGATGAAATCTTCTGGTTCGTCCATTATGAGTGGAAAAGCTCCGTCAAATGTTGTAACTGATCGCACGCCACCATTCCAGGTACTTCTGCACTCTCCAAGAAGCTTCCCTTCCACATGTCTTAAAACCATCGATCACACATACAAAGAGATCTTATATAAGACTACGCACTCCTGAAAGTTGATGAACCTGTTTCCCTTTCCAACGATCAGGAGCGGTCAAAGTGAATTTCTGGATGATGCAAGGCGTGTGATATCGAGCGGTAAGCACCTTCTTGCACATGCACCAACTGGAATCGGAAAGACGGCCGCTGCACTTGCTGCTTCGCTCGAGTATGGAATGGACAATGGACTTTTGACACTATTTCTAACATCCCGTCAGTCACAGCACAGGATAGCGATCGATACGCTGCGGCTCATGAAGGATGTAAGTGGGAGAAATATCATTGTTGTTGACATCATCGCAAAGCAGAGTATGTGTCCAAGAGGTGGCGCTCAGCGGTTATTTTCTGGTGAATTTCATGAGTTCTGCGCAAGAGAACAACGCGCACATCGATGCAAGTATGCTACAGGCGAAGATAAAAGCCTCATCGAAGATCTTATGCATACGATCTATGATGTTGATTCTCTCGTTCGTCTGGCAACAGCATGTGAGGTCTGTCCCTATAAGACTGCACTTGAACTTGGCGGGGTTGCGGATGTTATTGTATGTGATTACAACTATCTTTTCTCTCCTGTAGAGGATACAATATTAGCAAGGCTTGGAAAAGGGCTTGATGAGCTTATTGTGATTGTTGACGAGGCACACAATCTACCGGATCGTATAAGGGACCATTTAAGCGACAGTATTAGTATTTTTGATCTAAAAGATGCAATAAAGGAGTCAAAAACGCTTAAAGGAAATGAAATGGCACGTTTAACCCACCATCTCAGAGGTATGACCAGGATCTTTGATGCGTTTGGGAAGCAAACGCCTGTGGGGGGCGAGATTATGCTCACGGTAGATGATCTCGTCGTTCGAGTTGATAAGATCCTAAAAGAGCAGCTCGAGCCGCTGGACTTTGATGCGTTTGTCAGGCTGATCTCTGCAGGTGGAGAGAAAATCATCAAAGACGGAAACTATCACTCGGCACTTGAACACCTCGCAGCTTTTCTCAAAGGTTGGCCTGCAAATGAAGGTGCATCTGTCAGGATATTTGAGAATAAAGAGACGCCGCGTATCTCAAACCGACTCCTTGATCCATCAATTCTTGCAAGAGGAATATTTGACCATATTCATGCATCGATTCTCATGAGTGGAACGCTATATCCTGAGATGATACGAGATATACTTGGAATCGAGGCAGAGAGGTCAATTTTAGCCACTTACAGATCCCCTTTTCCAAAGAAGAATCGCATTATACTTTCGGTTCCTGGGACGACGACACTCTATTCAAAGCGAGATGAAATGATGTATGCAAAGATAGGCACTAATCTGAATACAGTTGCAGATATTATCCCAGGAAATCTTGCAGTTTTTTTCCCATCCTATATGATTATGAATGCGGTCCTGCAGTATCTACGATCATCGAAACGGATTGTCAGAGAGGATCGTGGGATGAGCAAGGAAGATAAAGATGGAATGTATGATCTTTTGATGCACCTTAAAGAAGAAGATGGTGGCATTCTTGTTGGAGTTATGGGAGGTTCGTTCGCAGAGGGTATTGATTACGCTGCAAATGCGCTTGATGGGGTGGTTATTGTAGGAATCCCACTCAGTCCTCCATCGATTGAGGTCAAATCATTGATTGAGTACTATAACAAAAAATTTGGACGTGGACACCTGTATGGGTACACGTATCCTGCAATGAACAAAGTCCTGCAGGCTGCTGGAAGATGTATCCGAAGCGAAGAAGATCGCGGGGCAATTATTCTCATGGACGATCGTTTTGGTATGCAAAAATATCTCGATTGTCTGCCACCAGATTTCAGGGTGATTATAAGTGATGAATGGGCGGAGATGTTGAAGGAATTTTTCTATCAAAGCAATCAAAAATTGAAAGACTAATTTGCAGGTGAGTTCTGCGGCGTATGCACCATTTTTTAACTGTCCGGTTTTTTGATTCTTCTTAATTCCTGAGGATTTTATTTTGTATTACACAAAACTTATTTCTAATTAGTTATACTATAATAGATACTTTCTATAATTTATTTAATGTAGTAATTCATATTTAATCAAATATAAATTAATTAAGATATTATAAATATTATTTTTTAATATTTTTCCAGAATACGCCAAAAACTATATTTATTGTTCCGAAAGGTAAACCTTATGGAACAAAAAAGGGTGGGATTGTATCTGAGGGTAAGCACA
The DNA here is from genome assembly GCA_001766815.1 of Candidatus Syntrophoarchaeum caldarius. NCBI lineage: Archaea > Methanobacteriati > Halobacteriota > Candidatus Syntropharchaeia > Candidatus Syntropharchaeales > Candidatus Syntropharchaeum > Candidatus Syntropharchaeum caldarium. Next base: position 24,738 of record LYOS01000004.1, on the reverse strand, counting down.
GAAGAGCAGGTATCCACGGGTGCCAGCCTCGCTGCACAGAAACAGAAGCTTGAGGAGTACTGCAAATTCAACGAATGGCATATTGTAGGGGAGTATGTGGATGCAGGTTTGAGTGGTGGCACACTCAACCGTCCACAGCTTCAAAGATTGATTGAAGATGGTAAAAATAATCTTCTTGATGTTCTTTTAGTTTACAAACTTGACAGATTGAGCAGGTCACTGAGGGATATAATACTCACGATCGATGAATTGAGGAGTTATAATGTTGATTTTGTGAGCCTCACAGAACAGATCGATACAACAACACCCGTGGGAAAGTTAATGTTTCATATCATCGGAGCGTTTGCAGAGTTTGAACGTGATATTATTCGACAACGAGTCATTCTCGGGATGGATAAAAAGGCGAAAGATGGATATGTCCAGTACAAGCCACCATTTGGATATCGCTTTGAAGATAAACGCCTGGTTGTGGTTGAAGAGGAGGCCGAGATTGTTAAAGATATCTATCGAGCGTATTTACGCGGAAATAGCACAGTACAGATCTCAAGGGCATTCAATGTTCCACGATCACTGGTTTACAGAATCCTGACAAACAAAACCTACCTCGGTAGGGTTAAGTGGGGTGATAATCTTTTTGATGGTGGGCATGAAGGGATTGTTGATGAAAAGTCATTCCAGAGGGTTTCCGAGTTGTTGAAGCAGAAAAGAAAACGGTGAGGTCGAGGGTTAATATTTATACACTCATCCACCGAAGGGTTAAACATGATGTATAAGATACCGGTAATTCCTGGTGATGGTATCGGTCCAGAGATCATCAATGAGGGCAGAAAGGTGATTGAAGCTGTGGCAGAGGTAGAGGGATTTGATGTCGAGTGGATACCTTATGATATTGGTGCAGATCGCTACCTTAAAAGTGGACAGTTAATAAGTGAAGATGAACTCAAAGAGCTTGGGCAGTATAAGGCAATATATCTCGGCTCACTTGGTGATCCAAGAGTTGAGCCAGGGATTCTTGAACTTGGAATTTTACTTAAACTGAGATTTTACTTTGACCAGTATGTTAATCTCAGACCAATAAAACTTCTGGAAGGTGTTTGGACTCCAATTAAGGATAAAGGGCCCGAAGAGATCGATTTCGTTGTTGTGCGTGAGAATACGGAGGATTTCTATATCGGTATCGGTGACAGGTTCAAAGGCAGGAATTCAAAGGTGCAGCTTGAACTCCTGAGAGAACTCTATCAGGTTCGGTTCGATCTCGACATCGAGACAAGCAGCGAAGAGATCGCATACCAGATTGGTGTGATCTCAAAGGAAGGGGCAGAGCGCGTCATCGATTATGCCTTCAGTCTTGCAGCTCGAAAAGGTATGGAACGTGTGACAGGGGTGGATAAAGCAAACGTCCTCTCTCAGATGTATGGGCTCTGGAGGGATGTTTTTCTCGATGTTGCAGCACGCTATCCTTCGATTGAGACCGAGTTCAACTTCGTTGATGCGACGACGATGTGGTTTGTGAAGAACCCTGAGTGGTACAGGGTTGTTGTTGCACCGAATCTCTTTGGAGATATCATCACGGATCTTGGTGCGATGATTCAGGGTGGGCTTGGACTTGCACCTGGTGGGAATATAAATCCCGATGGAACATCGATGTTCGAGCCGATTCATGGATCTGCTCCAAAGTATGCAGGAAAGAATGTCGTAAATCCGATTGCAACGATATGGGCAGGTGCGATGCTCATTGAACAACTGGGTGAAGTGAGGGCAGCAGAGAGAATTATAACTGGAATAAAAGATGTTCTGAAAGAAGGGAAAGTTAGAACTTATGATCTTGGGGGTAACAGTAAGACATCAGAGGTTGGGGATGAGATCGTGCGAAAGATTCTGGGAGGTGTGAATTGAAGACATACTCCTACTCCAGGATTGGTGCGTATGAAAACTGTCCATTTCAGTTCAAACTTCGATATATTGATCGGATAAAGCCTGATACAGAAGGTATAGAAGCGTTCATGGGTTCAAGAGTTCATGAGAGTCTTGAAAAGCTCTACAGGGATAAGATGATGGCAAAAGACCCCCAGCTCGATGAACTAATTGATTTTTACGATGTAAACTGGGAGAAGAAGTTCCATGATGGTGTTCTTGTAATCAGAAAAGACTACACATCTGATAATTATAAAGAAATCGGCAGAAACTGTCTTGAGGGCTATTACAGACGGTATTATCCATTTGAGCAGGCAAAGACGATCGCACTTGAGATGCGAATAGAAGTACCACTCCCCGACTCTGAGTTCAAGTTCATTGGATTTATTGATCGTGTGGATCAGCGAGAAAATGGGACGTATGAGATTCATGACTACAAAACATCATCCACTCTGCCATACCAATCGGAAATCGATCAGGATAAGCAACTTGCATTGTATCAGCTTGGAATCGAGCCGCTGTGGAATGATATCTCGGATGTTGACCTTGTATGGCACTACCTCAAGTTTGACAAGGAGTTCCGATCAAAAAGGAACAGAATTACACTTGAAATGCTCAAAGAGGAGATTGTAAAAAAGATTTACGAGATCGAGACAGCTGAAAGCTTCGAACCAAAAGAATCTGCCCTCTGCAACTGGTGCGGATACCAGGACCTTTGCCCCTCAAAGAAACATGCATTCAAGGTAGCTGATCTTCCACCAGATGCCTTTATTGAGGAGGATGGTGTCAGACTTGTGAACAGATTCATCGAGCTTAAAAACCAAAAGAAAAAGCTTGAAGAGGAAGAATCGAGGTTGAAAGATGCGATATATAGATATGCACTAAGAGAAGGGGTAGATGTCATAAATGGCAGTGAGTACAGGTTGAGGATCAAGATATCAAAAAAGCCTGAATATCCATCGAAGTCCAGGGATGAAGAGCGGTACAATGAACTTGTAAATCTGCTCAAAAGCAGTGGAATATGGGAGGAGGTATCAGTTTTCAACTCAAACAAGCTTGTCAAGCTTCTTGATACGAAACAAATCGATGATACGGTTGCAAATTCTATTAAAACTTTTGAAGAAATTGTTGAGTACAGGCGAATCTACCCATCGAGGCTTAAGGATGATGAAAGTTGAAGCGTATATACGGGAGTTGTTTGGCAAAGATGCAAAGCTTGTGAGCACAGGAGATATTGGAGGTCTGGATGAACTCAAGGGTTTTGGGTACGGCAAGCCACTGAAGATCGAGGTTGAGATCGGGGGTGTGAAGAAAGGTTTCGTGCTATCAACGATGCGTGGTGACTCATTCGGGCACGAACACATGGAAGATCGAGCAAGGGTTTTGATGGAACAATACCACACCTTCAACAGCCTGCCAGAGCATGTAAAATCGGTCGATATTGGATATTTCACAGCAGATGGAGCAATGAAATCTGTGAGAGATGCTAATGAGTACTTTCTGCTGATGGAAGAGGTTGAGGGTTCTGAGTACGTTCTGGATCTAAACAGGATTTCCAGGCGTGGAGAGCTTGAAGATCTTGATCGCGAACGTGCGTACGCTTTATCCTCCTATCTTGCCCGCATTCATGCTATAAAACCTGAGAAAGGGATGGAATCACTGTATACGAGGCGAATAAGGGAACTTGTTGGACATGGTGAGTGCATAATGGGGCTTACGGACAGCTATCCACCCAATCTTGAGTTTATCTCATGGAAAGAACTTGAAATAATCGAGAAAGGGGCTGTAAGGTGGCGGTGGAGAATCAAGGATAGATGTGAGCGATTATGTGCGGTTCACGGGGATTTCCACCCATGGAATATTCTTTTCAGGGAGGGTACATCCTTCACGATGCTTGATCGATCGCGTGGTGCATGGGGTGAGGCTGCAGATGATCTGTCCTCGATCACGATCAACTATCTCTTCTTCGCACTCACCCAGCGCGGTTCCTTCGACGGCGCGTTCAAGGAACTTTTTGATATATTCTGGGAAAACTATCTTGAGAAGACCGAGGATTACGATATACTCGAATTCATCCCTCCGTTTTACCTGTTCAGAGGTCTGGTAGTTGCAAGTCCGATATGGTATCCAAATCTTGACCCCGAGGTTAGATTGAAACTCTTCAACTTCATAAAGTCGATGGCATCGATCGATCGATTCGATCCAATGCACGTGGAGAATTACCTGAGAGAGCCATGAAACTACTGCACCTTGCTGATACACACATCGGGTACTCAGCCTACAGGAAGGTTGAGAGCGGGTCAGGGCTAAACCAGCGGGAGGTTGACGTTTACGATGCGTTCAAACAGTTTGTGGATTACGCGATAGAGACTCATCCTGATATTATATTACATGCAGGTGATCTTTTTGATGCTGTAAGACCTACAAATCGTGCAATATCCAATGTGCTCGATCTTCTTCTCAAACTGTCAGATGAAGAGATCCCGTTTGTTGTAATATCTGGAAATCACGAGACTCCGAGACTGCGTGAGACAGGCAGTGTCTTCAGGCTATTTGAACACATTGATAATGTATATCCAGTCTACGAGGGTAAATATGAGCTGATCCGCTTTGATGATCTGGGACTTGCGATTCATGCGATACCACATTCACCGGATGGGATGCGAAGTGAGCTTGAGAAGGTTAAAATCGATCGAAGCTTCGACTATAATATTTTGATGCTCCATTGTGGAGTCTCTGGGGTTTCGGTATTCAAAGAAGGTCTCTTCAACGAGGAGATCATCGAGTATGATGAGTTTGGAGAAGGTTTTGACTACATCGCACTCGGGCACTATCACAGGGCGGTTCATGTCGGGGGAAATGCGTACTATTCAGGCTCAACCGAGCGGCTATCTTTCACCGATGCAGGAAATCCAAAGGGATTTTTAGAGCTTGATCTAAGTGGCGACCATGTTGTTCACTTCAAAAAACTTGATATACGGGATATGGTCGATATCAGGCCTCTTCGTTGCGATGGTTTAACCGCAGGCGAGGTGATGGATCTGATAAGAGGGCGAATTGCAGACTGCGATCCAGCGGGTAAGATCGTACGGCTTAAGGTGGAGAATATTCCAGTTGCGATCTATAACACGATCGATTTCGATGAGATAAAACGATTAACAGCTGATGCTGTCCACTTTGAGATAAAATGGAATGTCATCAGGGATAATGGTGGAACATACGCAGGTGATGTCTCGTTCAAATCGATAAAAAGAGAGTTTGAGCGTTATATGGCAAGTTGCAACCTTGAAGATGGAGAGCGAAAAGATCTTCTTGAGATGGGAATCAGATATCTTGGAGGAAACGGTGAGAAAGAAAAATCTCGATGATTATGCAATGCTAGTGAGAAGAAGACTGAAGGATATATCCAAAAAGTGATAAAATGGTTCTAGGAGGAGACAATAAAACTATAAACAGGAAAAGCATAATTTTTTTGATGCGTTATCACCTGATTCCCGTATTTCTCATCCTGATACTCGTTCTTTCCACTATCACGCCTGTTGATGGATCTGATGCAACAAAACGTGAGATCCTGACAGACCTGCTGGCGATTGATAAGCCATCACTCTTTGAGGATTACAGTGAGTTATTCCTCGCAAAGACCAAAGTTCAGGCGACTATACAGGGAATGGATGGATCAGAGGTTACGGTAGTAACATCAGAATGGGTTGACCTCTTTCTTGAGATTCTCGATAAATTTGAAGCGATGACGGACGTGGATGACGACCCTGCTTCTCACATAGAAGCTCTCAGGATGGCAGATGATGTAAACAGCTCGATAAGCCTTTTTGCAGGATATGATGAGGCTTCTTCAAATGGAATCCCGCTTCTTCTGGAACTTGCACTTGAGCGATTTTACATAAAAGAAGGTGAGTTCTTCGAGTCTGCCTCAAGGATCGAGAAGGAGACGGCTGTCAGGATCGAGTATATGTCCATAAGCTCTGAGGCATACAGAAAAGGCGATCTTCTCACAGATTCAAGCCGTATGAGGTTTGAATCAGCGAGAACCAGACGGATCTATGAGAAAGATATGGAGAATGCAGCTTCGTTCATAGATGCCGCAGGCGTACACCTTGATAACGCAGAGCATCATCCTCCAGGGTTTTTTGGTCTCACTTCTGGATTCATGGAGGTATTGAAAGCAAGAGATAATTTTTACAGCGGAAAAAAGATCTATGAGTTACATTCAGACAGAAAACTCGAAACGATAGAGGAGCTTGAGACGGATATAAATAAGACGTACAATGAGATGATTATCGCAATACTGAAGGTGCTTCTTGCATACCTCGTTCTTCTTGCAGTTCTGACGTTTATAACATATCGACGCGTTACCAGGTGGAGAAAGGATCTTTATGACACGAGATTGGGTGAAGAACTCATATCTTAGATGCTTTATAACAGTTATCGGACTTCTGATGCTCTCGATGCTTTTATGCAGTGGGGCGAAAGCGGCAGATATATCGGTGAATCCATCGACGATCGATTTGAGCTTCTCATTCAATCAACCGAAAAGTACCGCTTATTATGAGGATTACTCAACTTTCACGATCACAAACATAAATCCAGATCCTAACGTAACAGTGAGCGGGAGTATCGGATCTGTGAGCACAGACACTGTGACGATAACCCCAGATACCTCTTCTTTCAGCCTTGCTTACGGTGAATCAACGACGATAACACTCCACACAGTGGTATCTCCCGAAACGGCAGAAGGTTTGGAGACTTTCACACTCGATGTTGGTGGTGAGAGTTTGACGGTCAGTATTGATGTGATCTATTTTGCAGAGATTACAGTCAGTGATACTCAGATCGACTTTGGCACGGTTCATCGGTATGACAATCCATCAAGGCTGGTCACGATAAGCGAGGTGCTTGGCTATAAAGATGTGACTGTAACGATCTCACAAACTGGCGGGAACGAATGGGTCACGGTTAGCCCCGATGCTTTCGTGATTCCTGCAGGCTCATCGAGGGATGTAACATTTGAGTTAAGCCCGGGCACACCCGATCACAACGATTACTCATGGACATTCTCGATCTCAACCGATGTAGCAGGCTCTGCAAGCATAAAAATCGATGCCTATATTCTGATGCCCCCAAAACTTGGAGAGTTGTATGATAAGTCACTGACGATAAGCTTTGATAAAAAACGGGGAACGGTTGCAACCTATGAACGCACAATCGATCTTATGGTCAGAAATGAGGGGGATGAGACGATGAATTTTGAAGCAAGGGTCATCGAGCTTCCTGCAGGGATCAATATCAAGATCGATAATCCTTCAGGTTCGGTTGCTGGAAAGAGCACGAAGAAGGTAAAGATCCGAGTTATCGCGTTCTATGACGCACCTGAGGGTGAGCAGACAGCAGTGATACGTGTGGATGCCGGCAGTGCGGGTAAGAAGGAAACAGATATTGACATTGAGATACGCTGGCCAGTTGGATTTGTTTTATCTCATTCAAGTATCGATTTTGGCTCGCTTGAGTTTAAAGAGGGGGTGTACGAGAATCGATCATATATGATCAGCCTGACTGAGATCTATAACTATAAATCTGTAAGACGTATCGCATTTTCAAAGAGCGGTGCGCATGCTGACTGGCTTACTGCACTCAAAGAGGATGGTTTTGAGGATATACCTCCTGGTGAGTCGAGAAATATTACGATAACCATTCAGCCCGGGCTGGAGGCTGTTCCAGGACCCTATACATGGGATGGGAAGATTACATCTCTTAATGCAGGTGAAAAACCGCTTAAAATCGCAGCAAAAATCATACCGATAAATATCTCAATGACAAAAAGCGAGTTCGAGGATCTGAGGGGTAGTGAGCTTGTCGCTAAATTTTCGCAGGCAGATACTGCACTCCAGAACGCTATTTACATCCTTAATCGGGTTGAGAAAGAAGATCCAGGTCCCAGTTCTGATGACTGGAAAAAGCTGATCGTTCTGATACGAAGTACAGGCACCCTGATCACGACGCTCGATAAGGCACTTGGATCACTTGAGGGTGGCTTCTTTGATGAGGCGGTCAGAGAATCTGTTGGTGCATGGGTCACGAGTGATACGATCGTCTCACATTCAGAGATCTGGGATGAAGAGATCCGCTCCTATGCCCTGAATATCCGGGATGCTGCCACAGATCTTCTCGATGAAGTTCTCCACTACGAGGTGGGCGTTATCACATCTACCGCCGATGATATGAGTGCATCTATTAGAGAAGCGGCAGAATCGGGTGATATAACGCATCTGGAGGAGGGTGAAGATGCGAACCACGCTGCAAGAGCTTATCGTAACGCAGAACTGATCTACACACTCCTTGGAAATGAAGCCGATCGAAGGGATGCGAGGCGTAACTACGAACTGATGGTTTCACTCCACGATGATCTTGTGAGTGATGCAGGGAACTTACGTTTTACCGCGGAGAGGCTGGTCGAGGATGCAAAAGAGGAAGATTTTACAGCAATCGGGAACAGGCGCATCCTTTTGAATCCCTACAACTATGACACCGCCCATGAAAAGTACAGTACCGCCATCTCGCACCTCGAAGATGCCTCAAAACGATACAGGATTGCAGGAGAGATGTTGCTGCTTGAAGACACAGATAAAGAAAGAAACGATCTTGAAAGAGAGTGGTTATATCTATTCATGCTTTTCCTCATCATATCCAACGCTTACGCCTTTTTAATTCTTTATGCAGCATTGAGGATCATAAAAGGGACGGTTCACTACCTCTATGATATCAGGAGCGAGCGAGATCTCGGAGGTTTTCTCTTGAGATAATGCATAAAGACTTTAACCTATCCTGTTAATTTCATCTAAAGACAAAAAAGGGTGCTAAGATTGAATGAAACATCAAAGCGAAAGCTCGATCATCTGAGGTTATGTGCAGAGGAGGATGTAGAACACCGCACACACTCTTTCGAGGATGTTCTTCTGATACACAACGCTCTTCCTGAGATCGATATGGCCGAGATCGACCTTACAACGAGATTTCTTGGAAGAGAACTCCGATGCCCGCTTCTGATCACGTCGATGACAGGTGGTCATCCTGATACAATGGAGGTCAATCGCAACCTATCAATGGCAGCAGAAAAGCTCGGCATCGGCATCGGCGTTGGAAGCCAGCGTGCAGCACTCGAAGATCCAGCTCAGGAGGCTTCGTTCAGGGTTGTGAGGGATTATGCCCCGAATGCGTTTGTATATGCAAATATCGGAGCTCCTCAGCTTGCAAAGTACGGTATCGATGGTGTGAAACGGGTTGTGGATATGATCGATGCCGATGCGGTAGCGATACACCTGAACTTCTTGCAGGAGGCGATACAGCCAGAAGGGGATGTCAATGCAGTTGGGTGCATCACAGCGATCAACAGGATATGCACGAAACTTGATATACCTGTGATCGTCAAGGAGACAGGTGCTGGTATCTCGCATAAAGTTGGATATATGCTCTATCAGGCAGGTGTGGCTGCGATCGATGTTGGAGGCGTTGGGGGAACAAGCTGGGCAGGTATCGAGGTTTATCGCGCGAGAGCAGAGGATAACAGGATAAAAGAGCGGCTTGGAGAGGCTTTTTGGGATTGGGGAATACCGACAACCGTCTCGATCGTTGAGTGCAGGGACTTTGGCATTCCTGTGGTTGCAACAGGAGGTATACGAAGCGGGATTGATATAGCAAAGTCGATCGCACTCGGTGCAACGGTCTGTGGAATGGGTTTGCCCCTGATTGAACCAGCACTTCGAGGTATGGATGCGGTTGTGGATCATATAAGCAAGGTGCTCGAGGAGCTCAGGGTCGCGATGTTTCTCACAGGCTCAAAGACGGTTTCAGATCTTGGGTTTGCAGATGTTGTTCTGAAGGGTCTTACTCGCGAGATCCTGAGCGAGCGAGGGTTTGATACAAAGTTTATAAGGTGAAAATGGAGCCATCATCTTCTTCTGAGCTTGAGGCGGTGATTGAGCGGTTACAGACAGGGTGCAGGAGCCTGGATCGTCTTCTCGGTGGTGGATTTGAGGCAGGAGCGGTATCGCAGATCTATGGTGAACCAGGCTCCGGTAAGACAAATATCTGTATCCAGCTTGTTGTCGAGTGCGTTAAAGGAGGTAGAAAGGCGGTTTACATCGATACAGAAGGTTTATCGCCTGAACGGTTCAAGCAGATTGCAGGAGAGGATTACAGGAAGATCGCGCGTGAGGTCATGATCTTTGAACCAGTCAATTTCCTCGAACAGCAGAGCGCGATCGAAGATCTTAAGAAACTTGGAGGAAATATCGGTCTCGTGGTGCTCGATTCTGCAACGATGTTCTACCGCCTTGAGCTTGATGACGAGCGAGGACAGATGCTGAGGCGTCAGCTTGGATCACAGATGATCTCACTCCTCGAGCTTGCAAGAAAGGATGATCTTGCGGTTGTTGTAACAAATCAGGTCTATACAGATATCGATAACGATAGACTGTGTCCCATCGGTGGTTTGATATTTGAATACGCATCAAAAACAGTTCTGGAGCTTGAAAAGATCGGTGGGGGAAAGCGAAGAGCGATAATAAGAAAGCACAGATCACTTCCTGAGGGAGAGTCGTGTGAGTTTATGCTGAAAGCAGATGGTGTGCGGGATCTGGAGGGGATTCAGTTTGAGTGAGGTCTGGATTGATAAATACAGACCCAAATCCTTCGATGAGGTTCTGGGGCAATCGGCGGTTGTGAACAGGATCAGGTCGTATGTTGAGGCAGGAACTATCCCGAACCTGCTATTTCATGGACGAGAGGGTGTGGGAAAGAGCACGCTCGTGTATCTGATTGCAAAAGGTATCTATGGAGGTGGGTTTGAGGATAACCTGACCGAGATAGATGCATCTGACTTTTTCAATCGAGGAAAAGCATACCTCGAGGCTGATCCGAGATTTGAGCACTTCTATGAGAAGAATAAACCGGTTATTGAGACATTCAAGGAGGTGATAAACGAGTATGCCTCGCTGATGCCAATTGATGCCGATTTCAAGATTATATTTTTCAGAAATGCCGATGCACTCACCCTCGATGCACAGCAGGCGTTAAGAAGAATGATAGAGCGATACAATCGCACATGCAGGTTTATATTCACAACCAAAAGACCTTCAAAGATTATTCCACCATTGAGATCACGAGCGCTGAATCTGTATCTTGGCAAAATCGAGGACGAGCTTATCGAGGAGCACCTGAAAAAGATTATGGAAAAAGAGGGGTTGACCTTTGATGAAAAGACACTTCAGACGATTATATCCCGTGCATCAGGGAGCCTGGGGCAAGCGATCTATGCGCTACAATATTATTCACTCGCAGGTAAGCTTCCAGAGATCAGGGATGATAAAATCGATGAGCTGCTATCACTCAGTCTCAGTGGTGATTTTGTAGAGGTTGCAAAGATGATCGAGGCGCTGACCGCAGATAGTGGATTTACAGGATACGAGGTGATTGATATGATACATGACAGAATCACATCAGGTGACCGTCCCCTCAGTAAACAACTTGAGGAGGTTATCCTGATCATGGCTGATTTTGATATGAGAATCATTGAGGGTGCGAATGAGCGGATACAGCTTGAGGCACTCCTATCAAAGATCTCGGAGGTTTAAGATGCAGTTAATGTTTGTACACTCGGATTATCTTGAGTATGAGGTTAAGCGACAGACAAAAGTTGCAGAAGAGATCGAAGATGCACAAAAGTCTGGCAGGATGGATGATGTGCTTGCGGTCTTTATCGCGGTCGAGAATGAAGATGAAGGAGATATCGATGCTGTTGTTGATGATGCGGTTTCTGAGATCAAAGAAGTTTCAGAGAAGGTCAATACAGATAGAATCGTTCTTTATCCGTATGCACATCTAAGTTCCAGCCTTTCAAGCCCTGATGCCGCTGTTTATGCTCTTAAAAGGATGGAAGAGATACTTAAAGATGATTTCGATCTTATGCGAGCTCCTTTTGGATGGTACAAGGCATTCTCGATCAGATGCAAGGGACACCCGCTCTCAGAGCTATCAAGGACGATAAGACCTGTGGAGAAGCTTACAGGTGCACTTGAAGCAGAAGAGAAAGCTGTATCGAGGATCATGGTATTAACCCCAGATGGTGATATCTTTGAGCCAGAAAAATTTGATTTCAGTGGTTATGATGGCTTAAAAGCCTTTTTTGACTATGAGATCTCAAAAAACAGAGTTGTCGATATACCTCCACCGCATGTTGAGCTTATGAGGCGACTTGAGCTTGCAGACTATGAGGAAGGGTCTGATCCAGGTAATCTGAGATACTACCCAAACGGACGACTCATAAAAGGGCTTCTTGAGGAACTTGTACTCTCCAGATCGGTTAAGAGTGGTGCGATGGAGGTTGAGACACCTATCATGTATGATTCGAATCATCCAACCCTTAAAAAGTATCTTGAGCGATTTCCAGCACGACAGTATAGAGTTATAGGGGATAAAAAAGATAAAGAGCTATTTTTACGCTTTGCAGCATGTTTTGGGCAGTTTTTGATGAACCACGATATGAGCATTTCTTACAGGAATCTTCCACTGAAGATGATCGAGCTTACACGATACAGCTTCAGAAGGGAACAGCGTGGTGAACTTGTGGGACTGAGAAGGCTCAGGAGCTTCACGATGCCGGATATGCACACGCTCTGTAAGGATATGGATGAGGCTATCCGTGAGTTCGAGGATCAGTACAGGATGTGCATAGACGTTTTAGCTGAGATCGGGCTTGAATCATCGGACTATGAGGTTGGGATAAGATTCACACAGGGCTTCTATGATGAGAACAGGGATTTCATAAATGGACTTGCAGCTGTGCTCGATAAACCTGTGCTTGTCGAGATCTGGGATGAAAGGTTCTTCTACTTTGTACTGAAGTTTGAGTTTAACTTCATCGATTGCCTGGGTAAAGCAAGCGCACTCTCCACCGTCCAGATTGACGTTGAGAATGCCGGTCGATATGGTATAACCTACATCGATTCTGAGAATGCAAAGGTTGAACCAACAATCCTTCACTGCTCGCCATCTGGTGCGATTGAACGGTGCATCTATGCGCTGCTTGAGAGAGCGAGTATGGATACAGAAAGTGGTGTCAAGCTCCCGATGCTTCCATTCTGGCTCTCGCCGACACAGGTGAGGATCATACCCGTATCAGATCAACAGCTTGATCACGCGGTTGAAGTCGCATCCAGTCTTCCTTTCAGGGTTGATATCGATGATCGTGATGAGACCGTTGGAAAGAAGGTTAGATCTGCAGGGCGTGAGTGGGTGCCTTATGTTGTGGTTATCGGAGAACGTGAGTGCGAGGAAGGTGTTCTAACGGTAACGGTGAGGAAAGAATCGAGCTTGAAGAAGCCAAAGCGGGTAAAGATGACGGTGGATGAGCTTAAGAAGATGCTTGAGGTTGAACAGGGTGAGATGCCGTATAAGCCATTATCGCTTCCTGTGCTTTTATCGAGGCGTCCGAGGTTTGTGGGGAGTCTATGAAATGTAATTCGGAAGGACTCTTCCTACGAAAACTTTATATAGTAGTATATACCCCTATTTTGTTGCAGGTATAAAAAGTGAGGTGATGGATGATGTGGCGAAGACGACACATATTTGATCCATTCTATGAATTAAAGCGGATGGAAGAATGGATGAATGATCTTATGGGCGAGATGCAAACTGCAGGGGGGTTACTGTTACCTGAGAGCACAGGCAAGGAGGTTGCTCCCATTTCAAGGGTACCATCAATCGACCTGATCGATAAGGGAGATACGCTTGTGCTCAGGGCAGACGTGCCTGGCGTTGATAAGAGCGATATCTCGGTCAATATGAAGGATGATATGATCGAGATCAGTGCAGAGCGAAAAGGGGAAGAGGAAGTAAAAGAGGAGGGTTATATCAGGCGAGAGCGACACTATGCAAAGTATTACCGGGCTGTGCCGCTTCCAGCATCGGTTGATAAGGATGCAATAACAGCGAAGTTCGAGAATGGTGTACTTGAGGTCACAATGCCAAAGGTCGCAGCGGAAGAAGTCAAAAAGATCGAGGTTAAGTAACCTTCCGTCTCTTTCTTTTTTAAAAATTTAACAATAATCAGATAACCAATAAGCAATAATTAGATAAAGTTGTATATCATTAAAGAAGTGGAGGTATAAATTATGGGAAAGACTGTTGGAATTGATTTAGGTACTACAAACTCCTGTATGGCAATCATGGAGGGTGGAAACCCAACTGTGATCGTTAATGCAGAAGGGGGGAGAACAACACCATCTGTTGTGGCATTCACAAAGACGGGTGAGCGACTTGTTGGGCAGCTTGCAAAGCGACAGGCGATACTCAATTCAAAGAATACGATCTACTCAATCAAACGATTTATTGGAAGAAAGTACAGTGAGGTTGTAGAGGAGAAGAAGCTTGTTCCTTATGAGGTTGTGGCAGGACCGGATGACAACGTCAGAATAAAGGTGGAGGATAAGCTATATGCTCCAGAAGAGATCTCTGCTATGGTACTTCGAAAGATGGTCGATGATGCATCGAAGTATCTCGGCGAGAAGGTCACAGATGCGGTTATCACTGTACCCGCGTATTTCAATGATGCCCAGCGTCAGGCGACAAAGGATGCAGGCAAGATCGCTGGGTTGAACGTATTAAGAATTATCAATGAGCCGACCGCAGCATCACTTGCCTATGGGCTTGATAAGAAAGAGAGTGAGACGATACTTGTATTCGATCTCGGTGGTGGGACGTTCGATGTCTCGATCCTTGAAGTTGGAGAGGGTGTTTTTGAGGTCAAGTCAACCAGCGGTGATACGCATCTTGGTGGCGATGATTTCGACAAGCGGATCGTGAACTGGCTTGCGGATGAGTTCAAACGTGAGAATGGGATTGACTTAAGAGATGACCTGCAATCTCTCCAGCGATTGACCGAGGCTGCAGAGAAGGCAAAGATCGAGTTATCATCCACAGTTGAGACAACGATAAGCCTGCCATTCGTGACAGCAGATGCAACAGGTCCGAAGCATCTTGAGATGAAGCTCACACGGGCGAAGTTTGAAGATTTAACCGCAGACCTTGTTGAGCGTTGCGTGGGTCCTGTGAAGCAGGCGTTATCTGATGCAAACCTGACAGAGAGAGAGATCGATGAGATTATTCTTGTTGGTGGTTCTACAAGAATTCCTGCGGTGCAAAACCTTGTAAAGCGGCTATTAGGCGGAAAAGAACCGAATCAGAGCGTTAACCCTGACGAGGTTGTGGCACTCGGCGCTGCGATCCAGGCCGGAGTCCTTGCTGGAGAGGTTAAAGACGTTGTTCTTCTCGATGTTACTCCGCTCTCACTTGGTATTGAGACACTTGGTGGTGTTACAACAAAGCTCATCGAGCGAAATACAACGATACCAACGCGTAAGAGCCAGATCTTCTCGACTGCCGAGGATAACCAGACTGCAGTTGATATAAACGTCCTCCAGGGTGAGCGAGAACTTGCAAAGGATAACCGATCGCTCGGAAGGTTCAGGCTCGAAGGGATTCCACCTGCACCCCGTGGAGTGCCCCAGATCGAGGTGACATTTGATATCGATGCCAACGGAATTGTGAACGTCAGTGCAAAGGATATGGCGACAGGAAAGGAACAGGCAATAACGATCACAGGCTCAACGACGATGTCAAAGGAAGAGATAGACCGGATGATTCGTGATGCTGAACAGCACGCAGCAGAGGATAAAAAGAGGCGAGAAGAGATTGAGACGCGAAATCAGGCAGACAGCCTCGCCTATCAGGTTGAACGCCAGATCAAAGAGCTTGGTGAGAACATCCCGGTCCATGAGAAGGCACGTGCAGAGCAGCTTATAGAGGATATACGAAAAGCAATCAAAGAGGAGGCAGATATCGAACAGATCAGGACGCTCATGAACGATCTCCAGCAGGCGGCATACGCGATCTCAGAGAGGGCATACCAGCAGCAGGCGGCTCAGCAGGCAGAAGCTGGAGAAGAAGCTGGTGCAACAGGTGGTGGATCTGAAGAGGATGATGTTGTTGATGCTGAATTCGAGGAGAAGTGATTTAGATGGGCGTGTCTGAAGAACTGAAGGAAGAGCTTGAAAATCTCCAGAATGAGCTCGATGAATTGAACGATAAGTATCTTCGGGCACTTGCAGACTTTGATAACTACAAAAAACGGGTAGAAAAGGATCGAGTGAGGAATCGCGAACTGGGGAGAGAAGAAGTTATCCTGAAGATTCTGAATGTGCTGGATGACTTTGAGAGGGCGTTTGAATCGGATGATAAGAGCAACCCCATCCTCGAAGGGTTTAGAGCGATCTATGAGGGGTTGTTAAAAGCATTAGCTGAGTTTGAGGTCAGACCATTCGAGTCAGTGGGCGAAGTCTTTGACCCGATCTTCCATGATGCGATATCAACGACACCAGCCTCCGATCACCCTCCTCATACGATCACAAAGGAATTTCAGCGCGGCTATCTCATAGGCGAGAAAGTCTTACGTCCTGCAAAGGTTGAGGTGGCAATGGATATAGATGATGAGCAAGATGATGAGCAGACATGACCGAGTATAAAGACTACTACAAAATTCTTGGGTTAAAGCGGGGTGCTTCAGAGGATGAGATAAAGAAGGCGTATAAAAAACTTGCCAGGAAGTATCACCCCGATCTCCACCCTGAAGATAAAAAAAGCTGGGCAGAAGAGAAGTTCAAGGATATAAACGAGGCTTACGAGGTTCTGAGCGATCCTAAGAAGCGGAAGATGTACGACCAGCTTGGTTCAAACTGGAAGAGTGGCATGGAGTTCAAGACGCCACCGGGATTTGATACAGGCGGCATTCACTTTGAATTCAGGAACGTTGGCGGAATGGAGGATCTTGGTGGTTTCAGCGACTTCTTCGAGACACTATTCGGTAGGAAAACTCAAAGAACAGCAAGGGGAGCTACCTGGTCCACGAAGGGCAAAGATCTTCAGGCAGAAGTCGAGATCCCGCTTGAGGTTGCACATAATGGTGGAAAACGGCTCATTACAGTGGGATCAAAGCAGCTTGAGGTAAATATCCCGAAAGGTGTGCGTGATGGGACAAAGATCAGGCTTTCTGGCCAGGGCGAACCAGGAATAGGTGGTGGGCAAGCTGGAGATCTATACCTGAGGATCAAGATTGCACCACACCCTGTTTTTGAGGTTGACGGCGATGAAGTTACGGTTGAAGTTCCAATAATGCCATGGGAAGCGGTACTGGGCACAACGATAGACGTTCCGACGATTGATGGCAGGGTGAGTATGAAGATCCCACCAATGAGCCAGAGCGGGAAGAAACTTCGTCTCAAGGGAAAAGGGCTTAACAAAAAGGGCGGTGGACGCGGAGATCAGTACGTCAAGCTCAAGATTGTGATTCCTAAGCGTATAGATAAAAAGAGTAAAGAACTCTTCAGGAAGCTGGGTGAACTTCACCCCGAGAACCCGAGAGAAGAACTCTTCAGGAGGCTCAATCGATGATGCGAGTGCAGAAGAAGGGGGATCTGACACTATCTCCTCTATATATTGAATTGATGAAAGAAGGTCTCCTATCAATCGATGATCTCGCCGAGATCTGTTCTCTACACCCGGATTTGATCCTCAGATTTCGCGAGATTGGACTGATAACGCCAGCAGTTGAATTATTTGATAAGCCATACTTCTCAAATGATACGATCATGAGATTGAAAAAGATCTATCGGTTGAGAAGAGATCTTGGTGTTAATCTTATCGGGATTGAGATAATTCTCAACCTCCTCGATGAGATGGAGGATTTGAGGCGTGAAATTCGTTATTTAAGAAGCAGGGTGAGAATATGAATATTGATAAATTTACTCAAAAATCTCAGGAAGCTATACAGGCTGCAACCACAATTGCAGCATCGTACAACCATCAGGCGATTGATGTTGAACATCTACTCCTCGCACTGATCGATCAATCAGAGGGGCTTGTTCCAAGACTCCTTCAAAGGATGGAAGTCCCGATAGACGCCATTAAAAGGGATGTCGAGGGACTTCTTCGCAAAAAACCTGGTGTATCAGGCGCTGGTGCTACTGCCCAACCATATATGACTCAGAATCTTGGCAGGGTGTTCAACGTAGCCGAGAGGGAAGCAGAGCGCATGAAGGATGAGTATGTCAGCGTTGAACACCTTCTTATCGGCATCATCGAAGAAGGCGGCGATGCAGGTGAGCTTCTGGTTCGATCTGGTATTACAAAAGATCGCATAATGGAAGTGCTTCGTGAAGTCAGGGGATCACAACGCGTGACATCTCCAAATCCAGAAGATACTTATGAGTCTCTCGAGCGCTATGGCAGGGATCTGACCAAGCTCGCAAGAAGTGGTAAACTTGATCCTGTCATCGGACGTGATGAGATCATAAGACGTGTGATTCAGATCCTCTCAAGGCGCACAAAGAACAATCCCGTCCTGATAGGTGAGCCAGGGGTTGGAAAGACAGCGATTGTTGAGGGTATAGCCCAGCGAATCGTTAAGGGGGATGTTCCAGAAGGTTTGAAGGATAAACGGATCATTGCACTCGATATGGGTGCGCTGATCGCGGGTGCGAAGTATCGAGGAGAGTTTGAGGATCGCCTGAAGGCTGTATTGAATGAGATCCAGCAGTCAGAGGGAGAGATACTGCTCTTCATCGACGAGATCCACACGGTTGTTGGAGCAGGAGCAGCAGAAGGCTCGATGGATGCGAGTAATCTGCTTAAGCCGATGCTTGCTCGTGGAGAACTCCACTGCATAGGTGCGACAACACTTGATGAGTACAGGAAGTACATCGAGAAGGATGCAGCACTTGAACGGCGTTTTCAGCAGGTGTTTGTCGATGAGCCATCGGTCGAGGATACGATCTCAATCCTGCGTGGTTTGAAAGAACGCTACGAGGTCTTTCACGGTGTCAGGATAAAAGATTCTGCCCTTGTAGCTGCTGCGACTTTGAGCCATCGCTATATCTCTGACAGGTTTTTACCCGATAAGGCGATCGATTTAGTGGACGAGGCTGCTGCAAAACTCAGGACAGAGATCGACAGCATGCCATCAGAGCTTGACGAGATCGAGCGACGGATCATGCAGCTTGAGATCGAGCGAGAAGCTCTGAAGAAGGAGTCTGACCCTGAGTCAAAGGAGAGGCTTGAAAAAATCGAACGTGAACTTGCCGATCTTAGTGCAGAGAGGGACTCGCTTAAAGCACAGTGGCAGATGGAAAAACAGGCAATTCATCGTATCAGAAAGCTGAAAAAAGAGATAGAAGACCTGAAACTCGAGATTGAACGAGCAGAACGGGATTATGATCTTAATCGAGCTGCAGAACTGAAATATGGAAAGCTTGTCGATCTTGAGCGTAAGCTTGAGGGTGAGCAGCGACGCCTTGAGGAAAAACAGGAACGCGGAATGCTCCTGAAAGAGGAGGTCGATGAAGAAGACATTGCAGAGGTTGTGAGCAAGTGGACCGGAATTCCAGTATCAAAGCTTGTAGAGGGTGAGATGGAAAAGCTCATGCGTCTCGAAGAGGAACTTCACAAACGGGTTGTCGGTCAGGATGAGGCTGTTAAAGCCGTGGCAGATGCAGTCATTCGTGCTCGTGCTGGAATAAAAGATCCAAACAGACCAATCGGAAGCTTCATATTCCTTGGACCCACAGGCGTTGGAAAGACCGAGCTTGGGAGAGCACTTGCAGAGGCCCTCTTCGATGATGAGAATAATATGATCCGCATCGATATGTCGGAGTACATGGAGAAACATACCGTTGCAAGGTTGATCGGTGCACCACCCGGCTATGTTGGTTATGAGGAGGGTGGACAACTAACAGAGGCGGTCAGGCGAAAACCATACTCAGTGATACTCTTTGATGAGATCGAGAAGGCACACCAGGACGTCTTCAACATACTTCTACAGATGCTGGATGATGGTCGACTCACCGATTCACATGGCAGAACGGTTGACTTCAAGAACACGGTGATCATTATGACATCGAACATCGGTAGCCAGTATATACTCGATTACCTTGATCAGGCAACCACTTTAGATTATGACTGGGTGAAAAACTCCGTCCTGGAGGAGCTCAGGAAGTACTTCAAGCCAGAGTTCCTGAACCGTGTTGATGAGATCGTCGTCTTTGAACCACTCAGTGAGGAGCATCTCAAGAAGATCGTTGATATCCAGATCGGCATACTCAAAGATCGACTCAAAGATCGTAAGATTGAGATCGAACTCACAGATGCGGCAAAGACATATCTTGCAAGAAATGGCTATAGTCCAAGTCTCGGTGCAAGACCGCTCAAACGGCTAATTCAAAAAGAGATCGAGACGCCGATTGCACATCTGATCATCAAGGGCAGCGTTAAAGAAAGAACAAAGGTGATCGTTGACGCACATGATGACAGACTCGATTTTACGGTTGATGTAATAAAGTAATAAATATTCTAATTTTATTTTTCTTATATTTGAAGTTTTTTAATTTCATCTATGAAAAATATATATTTATAGATCCTCGATCCAAAATATAAACATGAAGATATTAAAGTCGATACTCGGAAAGTCAGTACATCTACAAATAATTCTTTTATACTACAACGATCGAAGCTTTTTTACAAACATAACAGGACTGACAGAAAAAACAGGAAAGAGCCATGTAACGGTGCGAAAGGTCGTGGCAGACCTGCTCAAAGCAAATATCCTGAAGGAAACTGATATAGGGACATCCAGGGTCATAAGGCTCAATGAAGATAACCCATATACAAAAGCGCTGATCGAGTTTCTTGATACAATCAACAACATAGAGAACGATATGCGATTCAAGTCACTCATAAAAGACCGGAGGCTTAAATGAGCAAGCGGACCCAGGGGGATTTGAACCCCCGACCCCCGGCTTAGAAGGCCGGTGCTCTATCCAGACTGAGCCATGGGCCCAACAAAAAGTCAAAGGTATAAGACCTGGTAGATTATAAATAGGTTTTGATCTCAATTTTTCATGGTAGTCCAGGACGGATGCTGATAAGCTTTATTAACGTGGGTCATAAATAACCTCGATGAAAATCGCGCTTATTGCACTTCAGGGAGATATCGCAGAGCATAAACAGGCGATCGAAGCTGCAGGTGCGAGTGTTATTCCCGTCAAACATAGAGGTATACTGGATGGTTGTGACGGGGTTGTGATACCAGGTGGTGAGAGTACAACCTTTATGCGGCTGATGAAGAGGGAAGGGATTGATCAAGAGATCATCGAAGCAAATGAGGCGGGCAAACCAATATTCGGGACGTGTGCAGGGCTTGTTATCGTTGGAAGATCAGAATACGGGCTTGGGTTGATGGATGCCGATGTTGTAAGGAACGCATTTGGCAGACAGCGCGATTCGTTTGAGGTGATGCTGAAGATTCCTGTGCTTGGATCTGCGCCATTTAAAGCTGTCTTCATCCGTGCGCCGATTATAGAGCGTGTGGGTCCAGGGGTGGAGGTTCTTGCAAAAATTAAAGAAGGGATTGTACTTGCGAGAGAGAAGAACATCCTTGCATCAGCTTTCCATCCTGAACTTCTTGGCGACGCGAGGCTCTTTGAATATTTTTTGAGGATGGTTGAAGATGCTTGAATCACAGGGTTATCATCTCTTCGGTGAGCACAAACACAGTGCAACAAAGAGGTGTCTCTGGTTGCGAAGAGCACTGAGAGGTGGTGAGTTATGCTACAAAGGAAAGTTTTACGGAATCGCCTCTCATCGCTGCATCCAGATGACCCCTTCCATTCACTGCAACCATGAATGTATCCACTGCTGGCGTCCTTTCATCGATAAAAATGAGGAAATTATCTGGGATATGCCATCAGAGCTTATTAAAGGGGTTTTGACCGAGCATCGGCGATTGTTGTCAGGATATGGTGGATCAGATAAAACAGACCACAAACGCCTGCTTGAGGCAGAGGTACCTAAACATGTTGCAATATCCCTGATTGGTGAGCCAACCATGTATCCGTATCTACCACAGCTCATCGATGAGTTTAATAAGATGGGTCTTACCACCTTTCTCGTGACAAATGGCACAAATCCTGATGTGCTTAAAGCAGTGAGGCCGACCCAGTGTTATATATCACTTAACGCGCCAAACAAAGTGCTGTATGAGCACGTATGCCAGCCAGAGGGCGATTACTGGGAAAATATTATGAAATCGCTTGAAATTATGGCAAAAGCAAACTGGCGAAGGACGATCAGGCTTACACTGATAAAGGGTATTAATATGATAGATCCAGAAGCTTATGCCGAGCTTATCCGCCTGGCAAAACCAGATTTTGTCGAGGTCAAATCATACATGCATCTTGGACACTCCCGTATGCGACTCGATAGAGGTAATATGCCAGCTCATCATGAGATAAAGGAATTTGCAGATGATCTGCTTGAGTTTATGGATGAATACTGTATCAGGAACGAGGTTGAGATAAGCAGGGTTGTTATGATCGGTAAGAAGGAATCTTCATATAACTGTATCCTGGAGGTTTGATTGTATGGATAATTCAAGGGGACCTCACCCCACTTTAAGGATAAAAGGATCGAAAAGTCACTCGCTCCTTGGAAAAAAGATAGTTCTGGCTGTAACTGGCAGTATAGCTTCAATAAAAACGGTGGAACTTGCAAGGGAACTTATTCGATATGGAGCAGATGTTTATGCGGTTATGTCTCCAGCTGCGATGGAGATCATTCATCCGTATACACTCCACTATGCAACGGGACATGAGGTGATCACAAAGCTGATGGGAAAGATAGAGCACGTTGAGTTTCTCGGGATGGAGGGATCCGCGGATCTTTTCCTCGTTGCTCCATGCACCGCAAACACGCTCGGAAAGATTGCTTGCGCGATAGGTGATACCGCAGTTACAACTTTTGCGATCACCGCATTTGGATCAAATATCCCCATCCTGCTTGTGCCTTCAATGCATGAGACGATGTACAACCACCCTGTCCTCAAAGAGCACGTTGAGAAGCTCCGAGATCTGGGTGTTACCATCGTTGGACCGAGATTCGAGGAAGGGAAGGCAAAGTTTGCAGAGATCAAGGATATTGTACTCGCGGTTGAACATACGCTCTCAGAGAAATCACTCGCAGGAAAACGTGTGTTGATTACATCTGGTGCAACCGCAGAGTCGATCGATCCGATCAGAATCATCACAAATCGCAGTTCTGGAAAGACAGGTGTCGAACTTGCAAAAGAATGCTTCAGACAGGGTGCAGATGTCACGATCATCCATAATAACGTCCTCGATGTGATAGGAATTAATGAGATTCAGGTTGAAAGCGCTGCAGAGATGACCGAAGCCTGTCTCAAGGAGCTTGAAAAAGGTTATGATATCCTGATCTCTGCTGCTGCGATAACAGACTACACGTGCGAGCCTTCTTCAATGAAGATCCCGTCAAGATGCGAAGAACTCTCTATCATACTGAAGCCGACCGCCAAACTGATCGATGAGGTGCGCTCGAAGTTTCAGGATCTTTTCATCGTGGGGTTCAAGGCGGAGACGAACGTTACGGTGGAGGAACTGATCGATCGTGCGAAGCAGAAGATGAAAGAATCCAGAATTGAGATGATCGTTGCCAATGATGTCGGCAAGGTTGGCATGGGCACAGACGATAACGAGGTCAGGATCATATCGAGTGGGCGCGTGAAGTACGCGAAAGGTCCAAAGAAGGTAATAGCCGAAGCAATCGTCAAGGAGTTGTCACGGGTTCTGGAGAAAGAGGCGGCTCGAGGGAATGCAAGGCGTGGTGATGGGGGTACAACATAGAAGATAGCTCAGGCAGGGATCATCAACCAAAGGATACAGTAATGGAGAGAACCTTCAGCAACAAGGTCGAGCACGATGATGTGATCCTGTTGTTGAATCATGTGTGTGATCCTGCAACGTATGAGATTGGGTGCTCTCCTCTGGCATAGATGTGAATATCGTCTTTTTATCCCGACTCATTCTGATCGTATGTCATAGTTCTGTCCTTGAAATTAGTTAAGTTTATATTTGGGGCGTGCACAGAAATTGGAGGAGTGTATGTATGAGGTGGTTTTGGTGGTGGGAAAGAAAATGATTGTAGTAACTGTGTTAGATGTTTGTGGCACTTATTGCTGGGTGTATGATGAAGGAAAATAATACATCTAACTCGAATGAAACGGGAATAGGATTGGCAAATCCAGCCGCTGCTTATTGCAATGAGTTAGGATATGAATATAAAATAATAACAGACAATGAGAGTGGGCAAAGAGGTATTTGTATATTTCCAGATAATACTTCATGTGATGCATGGGATTTCTTTACAGGAAAGTGCGGGCAGAATTACTCTTACTGCAAACTTCATGGATATGACATAGAAACAGTTAGGAATGGAAAAAATCCCTTTTCACAAGAATGTGTTGTTTGTGTTTTGCCGAATAAGACAACGAAGTCTGTTATGAAATTAATGGATCTTGATGAGAAGATTTCAGCGGGGGCAATTCCCATAGAATACAAATCTAAAAATGTTAGCGGAATTAGTAGAGAAAATAACTATTTTGAAGTGGTGAATCCAACTACCTTTGACTGGCGAAATAAAGATGGGAAGAATTGGATAACTCCTGTCAGAGATCAAGGTTATTGTGGAAGTTGCTGGGCTTTTGCTGCGGTTGGTGGAGTGGAAGCGAAAATTATAGTCCCCCGCAAAACTAAATCCACGATGGGATGAATTTTTCTATCCACGACTTAGCAAATGATAAGCTCTCTGCAAGCCTACTGAATGTTCTTTCGATTATCCTCCTCAGAACCTCTACGT